>CAMFIW010000160.1 GCA_945952355.1 uncultured Phenylobacterium sp.
TCGACGAACTCTTCGAGTGGCACGCCGTACTGCAGGCCGATCGAGATCCCGATCGCGAAGTTGTTCATCAGCGAGCGGAAGGCGGCGCCTTCCTTGTGCATGTCGATGAAGATCTCGCCGAGCTCGCCGTCGTCGTATTCGCCGGTGTGCAGATAGACCTTGTGACCACCCACCGCCGCCTTCTGGATATAGCCCTTGCGGCGGTCCGGCAGCTTGCGGCGGGTGCGGTCGCGCTCGACGATCCGCTCGATGATCCGTTCCGGCTGGGGCGGCGGAGGGGACGCGGCGGCTTCCGGCTCGGGCTCCGGCCGCGCGGCGCGGGCCTCTGGCGCCTTGGGCAGGTCCAGGACGACGCTGGCGGGCGGATCCATGCGACGGATACGCAGCGCGCTCGCCCCGGCCTGGGCCGCCTCGGCCAGCAGGGCGCGCGCGTCGGCCGGCGCGGCGTCCCACTCCAGTTCGATCTCGGCCATGGCGGGCTGGTCCAGCACCGGCTGGATGGCCGCTAGCAGGCTGAAATAGGGAAGGGGTCCGAGGTCGTCCGCGACTGCGAACACCTGCTGTTGATCGGGCGTCAGGAAACTGGCCTCGGCCAGCGATCCGCCGCCCAGCGCGTAGGCCTCCGCCTGGGCGACCTGCGACGGCGTGAAGCCCATCCGCGCCAGCAGGTCCAAGTTCGGATCGGCGAAGTCCTCGTCGGTCAGGCCCAGCACGTCCGACAGGAAGCCCGGATCGATCACCTGCGGCGATATGGCGTCCGACAGTCGCGCGGCGAAGGGCAGGGCGGCCTCGACGGCGGCGATCTCGTGTTCGGTGAAGCCCTTGGCGTTCAGGGCCGCGTGATCGATGCCCGGCGCCTCGGAGAGGTCCGGCACGCCCAGCAGGTGTCCCCGCGCCGTGGGCGTGTCGACGCCCATCGCCGCCAGGCCCGCCAGCGCCGGCTCGGAGAGGACGCGGGTCAGCGCGCCGTCCTCAGTCTCGGCGACGGTCACCGCGCCCAGGCTGGGCGCCGCGGCCGGAGAGGCGCCGCCCAGGCGCAGGGCGAGTTCGGGATCGTCGAAGGCGGCCAGGCCGCCTTCCAGCTTCGGCAACTGGCCGAGCGTCTCACGCGCGACGAGATAGAGTTCGCGTGCGGCGCGCCGTCCCGCGTCGCTGTCATAGGCGATCCCCTGGGCCATCAGCCAGTCGGCCAGCCCCGCCAGGCCGAGCGCGATCGGCCCGCCACTGGAGGCCAAAGCGATGGCGAGCAGCCGCACCGCCGCGCCGAAGCCGGCCCGGTCGAACGCCTCGCCCGCCCCGAAGGCGCCAAGGTCGAGCGCGCCGCGCGTCGGCCGCCACTGGGCGGCGAGCGCCTCGGCGGCCTTGTCCGAGAAGGCGCAGACCACCTGGCCCGTCTCCCAGGTCGTGGCCGCCAGGACCTCGGCCGGGCGACCCATGGGTTCGCCGTTGCTGGCGGCGATCAGCGCCACGCCTTCGCCGGTCTCGAACCGCACCTGGGCGTCCCATAGGTCCTCGCCGGCTCGGGCCAGAGTCATGGCGTCGAGGATCATCGCGTCGGTGGCGCCCGCCACGCGCGCCGCCTCCGCCGCCCGGGCGAGGCTGAGATTCGATTGTGGATCGGCGCAGGCGGCGGGATCCCCCTCGCAGCGGCCGATCGCGTCCATCACCGCCTGCAGCCGGCGCGCCAGCTCCAGGGCCGCGGCTCGAGCCGCCGTCCGGCCGCGCCGCTTGGCGCGCAGGCTGGTGAGCCGGGCGGTGAAATCGGGGTCGGCGAGCGACAGCACCCGCGGCGCCAAGACCGCCTCGGGATCGGCCAGGGCCAGGCGTCCGGCCATCATGGCGGCGCCGAGGTCGCGGCGGAAACCGGCCCGCGCGGTGGCGTCGTTCAGCAGGCCCTGGGCGTCGGCCTGGGCGGCGATGGCCTCGGCCTTGCGGAAGATGGCGGCCGGAAGGTCGGTGTCGCCCTGGGCCCAGTCCAGCCAGGCCTCGACGCGGGCGTCGGTCCAGGCGGCGGGCGCCAGCACTTCGACCACGCCGGCGGCCCGCTCCAGGGGCCTGCGCTCGATCCTTGCCGGTTCCGTCCGCACGCGAAAATCTCCTACCGGGCGAGGTTAGGCGCCCGACTCGGCATCCACAATAGATGTTGCGGTCTCATCTCGCTCTATCCCCAACATCTTGCGGGGTCCACGCCGCTGGACGCTCAGGGGTCCGAACCCTATAGTCCGGCCGCCTCCCAACCGTTTCGGACTCACACAAACGTGCTCAAGTCGATCTTCACCTGGTGGAACGGCGCCTCCTTCGGTGCGGTCTTCCACATCAAGCGCCGCGGCGTGTTCGTGGGCCAGGACGACATGGGCAACCGCTATTTCGAGGCGAAGGACACCAAGGATTCCTACGACGGCCGCAAGCGCCGGTGGGTGATCTTCAAGGGCTATTCTGACGCCTCCAAAGTGCCGCCGGAATGGCATGGCTGGCTGCACCACACCTTCGAGGAGCCGCCGACTCGCGAGCCTCTGAAGCGGCAGGCCTGGGAGAAGGATCACCTGCCCAACCTGACCGGCACGGTGCACGCCTGGCGGCCGCAGGGCTCGATCGCCCGCACCGGCGAGCGTCCAAAGGCCAGCGGCGACTACGAGGCCTGGCGCCCGGAATAGGCCCGATGGCGGCGCGTACCCCCCTGATCGCAGGTCTCGTGACCACCGCCGCCCTCGCTGCGGCGGGGCTGGTTTCGGCCCAGACGCCTGCACCCAAGGTTGCCGCTCCGACCGCCAAGCCCGCCGCCGCCACGCCTGCGCCGAAGGTCGTCGCGCCGACGGCAACGGTTCCGCCTGCCGCCGTTTCCGAGTCTCCGCCTTCCGAGGAGGCGCCGCCTTCCGTGGTCGTGCCCTCGGCGCCGGTCGCCGCCCCGCCGGTTCCGCCTTCCGAGGTCGCCCCGGCTCCACCGCCCAAGGCCCAGGTCGCCGAGAAGCCGGCCGAGAGCACGCTGAAGCGCACGCGCTACGACATCGCGATCATCCAGGCGCTCGACAAGGTCACCGCCGAGACCCTGAGGTTCGAGGCCGCCGTCGGCCAGCCGGTCCGCTACAAGAGCCTGGTCTTCACCGTGAAGGCCTGCGAGCAGACCGCCGACGATGAGCCACAGGAGGACTCGATCGCCTATCTGACGGTCGATTCCCAGCCTCGGCCCGCGCCGGGCCGGCCAGCTCCGCCCCCGCGTCAGGTGTTCCGGGGCTGGATGTACGCGTCGTCGCCCGGCCTGAATCCGCTTCAGCACCCAGTCTATGACGCCTGGCTGATCACCTGCAGGGCCGCCGCGCCGCCGAAGCCCGCTACGCCCTGAAACGAGGCGCGGACGTCCAACGCGCGGCCGAGGCGCTTGTGATATTCGCGCCGTGAGATTTCCTCGGCCCCGAACCGCGTCAGGTGGTCGGTGATGAACTGCGAATCCAGCAGCACGAAGCCGCCGGCGATCAACCGCGCCACCAGGTGCACCAGCGCCACCTTCGAGGCGTCCGTGGTGCGCGAGAACATGCTCTCGCCGAAGAAGGCGCCCGCCAGCGACACGCCGTAGAGCCCGCCGACCAGGGCGCCGTCCTGCCAGCACTCAACTGAATGGGCGTGGCCCAGGCCGTGCAGTTCGCGATAGAGCGACTCGATCGGTCCGTTGATCCAGGTCTCGGTGCGCCCGGCCTTGGCCTCGGCGCAGGCCGCCACCACCTCGCCGAAGGCGGTGTCGAAGCGGATCTCGAACGGATCGTTGCGCACGGTCCGCGCCAGCCGACGCGAGACGTGGAAGGCCTTCAACGGAATGACGCCGCGCCGCTCGGGGTCGATCAGGAAGACCCGGTCGTCGTCCCGCGCGTCGGCCATGGGAAATACGCCGCGCGCATAGCAATCCAGCAGGTCCCGCGCATCGAAGGCGTCCATGCGCCGAGGTCTAGCCGGAAATCGCGGCGGTCCGAAAGGGGGCAGAAAATGGAACGTTCAGCTCCGGGCACGCCGCATCTTCCACGCCAGATAGCCAAGGCTCACCAGGGCCAGCCACGGGACGCCGACGATCCAGGAGATGTTCCAGAAATCGGTGTCGAGTCCCATGGTCACCAGGATCGCCCCCAGCAGAAAAAGCCCGGCGACCTGCAGCCAAGGAAAGAACGGCATGCGCACCGGCAGGTCTTCCGCCTTGTGCCGCCGGCGGAACGCCAGGTGGCTGACGAGGATCATGATCCAGACGAAGATTCCGCCGAACAGAGCCACGCCGAACAGATAGTTGTAGGCCAGCGGCGTCAGCTTCGAGACGGCGGCCGCCGCTAGGATACAAGTCCCCGAGACAAGGATCGCCGCCGTCGGCGCGCCGGCCTTGCTGAGCCGGCCGAGAAAGGCCGGGGCATAGGATCCGCGCGACAGCGAGAACAGCATCCGCGCGCAGAGATAGACATTGGCGTTCATGCTGGAGAGCGCGGCGCTCAGCACCACGAAGTTCATGATCCCCGCGGCGTGTCGGATGCCGGTATGAGCGAACACCTTCACGAACGGGCTCTGCTCGACCACCTTGGCCCCGGTCTCTGTCCAGGGCACGAAGCTGACCACGATGGTCAGCGCCAGCGCGTAGAACAGCGCCAGGCGGAAGGCCATGGTGCGCAGGGCCGCCGGGATCGCCGCCTTCGGGTCCGGCGTCTCGCCCGAGGTCACGGCGATTAGCTCGATCCCGGTGAACGAGAAGATGCCCATGATCACGCCCATCCAGACGCCATGCCAGCCATGGGGCAGGAAGCCGCCTGGCAGGCCGGTCAGATTGTGGGTCCCGACCGCCGCCTGACCGATCCCCAGGATCGCTGCGCCGCCGAGCACGATGAAGGCGACGATGGCCGTCACCTTGATCAGGGCGAACCAGTACTCGACCGTCCCGAAGCTGTGCACCGAGCGGGCGTTCACCCAGAGCAGGACGATCGCGAAGGCCAGGGACCAGATCCACACCGGCACGCCGGGGAACCAGTAGGTCATATAGACCCCGGCCGCGACCGCCTCGCCGCCGACGGCGATCACCTGGGCCATCCAGTAGGTGTAGCGCACCACGAAGCCCGCCCAGGGGTTCAGATAGGTCTCGGCATAGGTCCCGAACGAGCCGGCCGCCGGGTGCATCACCGCCATCTCGGACAGGCTGCAGACCATCACCACGGCGGCGAAGGCGGCGATCATGTAGCTGATCACCACGGCTGGCCCGGCATAGCCGATCGCGATGCCCGAACCCATGAACAGGCCGGTGCCGATCGCCCCGCCCAGTCCGATCATGGTGATCTGGGCGCGGCTCAGGCCCTGCTTGAGGCCGGCCTCCCGCGCCGTGATCGCGGCCTCGTCCATCTCGTTCCCCCTCGACAGGCTGGCATCAGCGGGCCGTTCGGCGCGCATGGCAAGGGTGGACGCAGATGCGCGCGGCGCCTAATGCTCCGCCCCTGACCGGGCTTGCGAGAGCGCATGAATTTCGACCAGTTCCGCGCGGAGTTTCCGACGCTTCGCGACAAGGCCTATCTGAACAGCGGCTCCTACGGGCTCCTCTCGAATCGAGTGGAGGCGGCCTTCCGCCGCTATCTCGACGACCGGCTGGAGCGGGGCGCCGACTGGGGCCAATGGGTCGACAACGCTGACGCCGTGCGCGACGGCGTCGCGGCCCTGCTGAACGCTCATCCCGAAGAGATCGCCGTCACCACCTCGGCCTCGGCGGGCATCAATTCGCTGGCCAGCGCGCTGGATTTCACCGGCGCGCGCAACCGTGTGGTGGTCTCCAACTTCGAATTCCCAACCAACGCCCAGATCTGGCACGCCCAGGCCCCGCGCGGCGCTGTGGTCCAGCACGCGCCCGAAACCGAGGACGGCGACATCCCGCTGGAAGCCTTCGAGGGACTGATCGACGAGCGCACCAAACTCGTGGCCATCGCCCAGGTCTGCTACCGCAACGGCTCGCGGCTCGACGTCGAGGGGATCGTGCGTCTCGCCCATGCCCGCGGCGCCATGGTGCTGCTCGACGCCTTCCAGGCGGTCGGCGCGATGAAGGTCGATGTCCGCGCCCTCGGCGTCGATTTCGCCGTCGGCGGCATGCTGAAGTACCTGCTGGGCACGGCCGGCATCGGCTTCCTCTATGTCCGGCGCGACCACGTTCAAGCCCTCACGCCCACCGTCAGCGGCTGGTTCGCCCAGGCGGACACCCACGCCATGGACATCTTCGCCAACGACCCCGCGCCCACCGCCGCGCGGTTCCAGGCGGGTACGCCGCCGGTGCCCAACTGCTACGCCGCCAAGGCCGGTCTCGACCTGATCGCCGAGGTCGGCGTCGATCCCATCGAGAGCCGCATCCGCAACCTCACCGGCCAGGCCATGGACCGCCTGATCCAGCTGGGCGCCAAGCTCGCCACGCCGCGTGATGACGCCCGCCGCGGCCCTCAGGTCGCCATCCGCTCGAACGACGAGAACGCCCTGGTCGCGGCCCTAGCCGAGCGCGGCGTGATCACGTCGAGCCGCGACGGCAACGTCCGGGCCATGTTCCACGCCTACAACAACCAAGCCGATGTCGACGAGCTCGTCGCGGGCATCGAGGCGCACCGAGAGCTCCTGGCGCGATAAGGGACTGAATCACCATTCCGTCCCAGACCGCCGCCGCCGCGCTGCGCCTGCCGGAATAGTGTTCCTGTCTCCGACGCCGGGCCATCGCCAGCGACAGAAACGGTCTTCGACCGATCCCGTCCCCAAAATCCCTCTCCCTCTCGCAGGGGGAGCGGGTAGGGTGAGGGCCTATGTC
>CAMFIW010000161.1 GCA_945952355.1 uncultured Phenylobacterium sp.
CCTGCTCGCCTCAACCCGCCTCTGGATGCGGGCTTATGAGTCCACGACCTAGGCGAGCACCGATCGCCCTTTCCCCGCAAGCGCGGGGCGAGGGCGAGGGGCGGCTGGCCATCGGACGCTCACCCGACGCCTCGCGTGGCGAGCTCGGCCTCGAACGCGGCGAGTTTGGCGAGGTGGGCCGCCTCGCCCCGCTCGCGCAGCGACCGCTGCAGCAGCGTGAAATGCGGGACGAAGAAGTCGAGGAAGGCCCGCACCTTCGGCGTATCTTTCATGTCCCGGCGTGTCACGACCCAGGCGACCGACAGGGCTTCCGGAATCGGCGGCGTGCAACGGATGAGCTCCGGCTCGAGGTCGGCGGCCAGGCAGCCGAACGGACCGATCCCCATGCCCGCCTTCAAGGTCTGGAGCATTTGCGACAGTGAGTTCGTCCGGACCACCGGCTCGGCGCCGGGCACGCGTTCCAGCATCCAGGCCACGCCGGGCAGGGGCGAGTTCGGCCCGTCGCCGACCACCAGGTCGTGGCCGCGAAGGTCGTCGATCGAATGCGGCAATCCGCGCGCCAGCAGGTAGTCCCGGCTGGCATAGAGCGCCTGGGGGAACTCCATCATCCGCCGGCCAACCAGATCGTCGGTCACCACTTCGTCGGCCCGCAGCGCGATGTCCGCTTCTCCGGCCGCGAGGTCGAGCGGACGGTCGGTCACGGCGACCTCGACCACGAGGCCTGGATAGGCGGCCCTGAAGGCCGGAAGCGCGGGGGTGATGGCCCCATTCGCCAACATCTCGGTGGCGGTCACCCTCAGGGCGCCGGCGACGCCTCGCCGATGAGCCTGGGCGCGATGCCAGAAGCCCCCGGCCGCCTCGTCCATCCGATTGGCCTCACGCAATAGGTCCTGGCCGGCTTCGGTCAAACGGCTGCCGGCCAGGTCCCGCTGGAACAGCTTGAGCTGGAGCGCAGCCTCAAGGGCTTCGATGCGCCGCACCACCGTGGTCTGGTTGACTCCCAAGGCCTTGGCCGCCCCGAGGGCCGAGCCCTCGCGCGCCAGGGCCAGGAAGGTCTTGATATCGTTCCAGTTGAACATGTTAGGCGCCCGAGGCCGTCCGGGCCCGGGCCACCGCTTCCCGGGCCTGGGCCTGCACCCTGCGCGCCGTCTCGTCCTGGCGCGCCCGTTCGGTGCTGAAGTGCGGCGCCAGGAAGTCGATGAAGGCCCTCACGCGCGGAACCTCCCGCATGTCGGCCCGGGTGAGCATGTGGATCGACGAGGTGAATTGCGGCAGATCGAAGCATCGCAAGAGGCCAGGCTCGTGGTCGGCGACGATCAAAGGCAGCGGAGTCACGCCGAGGCCCGACCGCACCGCGACGACCAGGTTCGTCAGGGTGCTGGAGCGGGTATGGACCTCGGCGCGCGGCGCCTGCTCCGTCAGCCATGCGGCCGCCGGCGTTGCCCCCAGTCGCCCCTCCGCGCCGATCAGCCAATGTTCGTTCACCTCGTCGGCGGTGGTGGGGAAGCCGTGCTCGATGGCGTAGTCGACCCCGCAATAGACCCCGAAGGCCACGTCCGTCAGCTTGCGACCAACGAGATCGGGATCGGCGGGACCGCCGGAAGCGCGGATCGCCACGTCGGCCTCGCCCTTCGCAAGGTCGAGCAGCTCATCGCTCACCAGCATGTCGACCCGGATGTCCGGATAGAGCCGGCGAAAAGCGGCCAGAGCGGGGGCGAGGAAGCCGTTGGCCATCGACTCGTTGATGGTGACCCGCAGGGACCCGACCGTACCGCGCCGCAGCGCCTGGGCCTGGTGGCCGAAGCCTTCGCAAGCGCGTTCGACGGCCTCCGCCTCGGCGATCAGCGCCGCGCCCGCCTCGGTCAGGCGACTTCCCGATTGGCCCCGCTCGACCAGCTTCAGGGCCAGCTCGGCCTCCAGCGCCTCGACGCGCCGGGCCACGGTGGTCTGGTTGATCTTCAACGCCTTGGCCGCCGCCAGGGTGGAGCCCCCCCGCGCCACGGCCAGGAAGGCCTTGAGGTCGTTCCAGTCGAACATGGCCGCACTCTGCAATTGTGCAGAGCGCCGCTGCAAGAGCGCTGATTGTGGGGCGAACACCGCCGCCCTATCCCGCCGCTATGACGAACGGGAGGACCTCACCCATGAAGCTCTATTGCGACCCCATATCCACGACATCCCGACCGGTGATGCTTTTCGCGGCCGAACACGGCGTCGCATACGAGCGCGAACACGTGGACCTTCTCGGCGAAGGCAATCGGGATCCCGCCTATCTGGCGATCAATCCGAACGGCGTGGTGCCCTTTCTGGTCGACGGCGACCTCGCCCTCGGCGAGTCCACGGCGATCCTGAAGTACTTGTCGTGGAAATCCGGCTCGTCGGCCTATCCGACCGAGATCGCGGCGCGCGCCAAGGTCGACGAGGCGATGAGCTGGTTCGCCACCAACTTCCACGAATACTTTTGCGTCTTCACCATCTATCCGCGCTTCGGCGTTCCGCTCGGGATCGACCCCCAGCTGGCCCAGGGACTGGTCGCCTTCGGGGAGGAAAAGGCGCCGCGCTGGCTGAGCGTGCTGGACCGGCACATGATCGCGGACCGTCCGTTCGTATGCGGCGAAACGATCACCCTGGCCGACTATCTGGGCTCGGCCTTCGTGACCTTGGGCGACGCGGCGGCCTACGACCTGGAGCCCTATCCGAACATCCGCCGGTGGATCGCAAACATGCGCGCCCTGCCCTCATGGGACGTCACCTATGCCGGGTTCTACGGCATGGTCGCAGCCCTGCGGGCGCCGGTCGAGGCGACGGCCTAGCTCGGAGCGAGCGCCACCCAGATGCGGCGGAGCGCCTTGTAGGGCTCGTCGACCTCGGGAAGAGTCATGTCGTGGCGGCTCACGAAGCTGACCCCGGCATGATCGCCTCGCCGCCAGGACAGCCGGGCCTCGTAGGCCATGCCTTCGCCCACGTGCAGCAGGGTGAAAGTGTCGGGAAACGCCTGGCCCGGCGGCGCGCGCAGCATGGCGCCGACGTCAGTGAGATTGCGGATCGTGCAGTCGAACGACATGGCGTGGGCCGCGCCATAGCAGACGCGCCCCCGTTGGAGAGTGCGATGACGCGGGACTGCGCGCCGTTCGGGGGTTGGGGGAGACTCCAACGGCATGGCCGGCAGGCTGAACCTGAATGGTTTCAGTCGCATGTACGACCACCGCGGCCTTCTGACGCGCCGATCCGGGGAATGACATAGCCGTAAGCTTCCATGCCCGCCCACCGGTGCTAGGGTCTGCGCCCCAGTTTCGGAAGGTTTCCATGCGCCGCACGCCCTACGCCCTCGGTCTCGCCCTCGTCCTCCTGGCGACCGCATCCCAGGCGGCCCCCGCCAAGCAGGCGCCGCACAAGGCGACGTCCCCGGCGGCGGCCCAAGCAGACCGTGTGCCCCCCATCGCCTTCAAGGCGCGCACCCTGGCCAACGGCCTGCAAGTGCTGACCTCGCTGGATCGGACGACCCCGAACGTGACGGTGCAGGTCTGGTACGGCGTGGGTTCGAAGGACGACCCGGCTGGGCGCTCGGGCTTCGCCCACCTGTTCGAGCACATGATGTTCAAGGCCACCAAGGACTATCCGGCCGAGAGCATGGATCGCTTCACCGAAGACGTGGGTGGCATGAACAACGCCTCAACCTACGACGACTTCACCAACTACTACGAGGTGATCCCGGCCAACCACCTGGAGCGCCTGATCTGGGTGGAGGGCGAGCGGATGGGCTCGCTGGTGGTCGACGAGGCCAACTTCAAGTCCGAGCGCGACGTGGTGAAGGAGGAGCTGCGCCAGCGGGTCCTGGCCAATCCCTATGGACGGCTGTTCGCCCTCTACCTTCCGCAGGCGACCTACAAGGTCCACCCCTATCACCGGCCGGGCATCGGCTCGATCGAGCAGCTCGATGCGGCGACCATCGACGACGTCCGCGCGTTTCACAACGAATACTATCGGCCGGACAACGCCGCACTGATCGTGGTCGGCAACTTCGACGAGGCCCAGCTCGACGCCTGGGTGGACAAGTACCTCGGGGACCTGAAGAACCCGGCCGCGCCCTTGAAGCGCGTGACCGCGGTCGAGCCGCCGCGGACCGGGCCGGGCGTCTTCACAGGCTATGGCCCCAATGTTCCACTGCCGGCGGTGGCGATCACCTGGCTCGGACCGAAGGCGTCCGATCCCGACGCGCCGGCGCTGAAGGTGCTGGACGCCATCCTCTCCGCGGGAAAGTCGGCCCGGCTCTATGACAGCCTGGTCTACGACCAGCAGATTTCGCCCCAGGTCTTCTCCAACGCGGACCTGCCGCAGCAGCCGGGCATGTTCATGGTCGGGGCGATCATGTCGTCGGGGCACACGGTGGCCCAGGGCGAGAGCGCCTTGCTGGCCGAGGTGAAGAAGCTGCGCGACGCCGCGCCCAGCGCCGCCGAGCTCGCGGAGGCCAAGAACGAGCTGGTCGCCGGCAAGCTGCGCGAGCGCGAGACTCTGGAGGGCCGCGGCTTCGCCCTGGGCTACGCCCTGCGAACCGAGGGCGACGCGGCCCAGGCCAACAGCGAGCTCGGCGACCTGCAGAAGGTGACCGCCGCCGACGTGCAGCGGGTGGCCAGGAAATACCTGGCCGACGACCGCCGCATGGTGATCCGCTACTTGCCCGAGAGCGAGAAGCCGAAGGATGCGCCGCCGACGGAAGAGGCCGCGCCGAAGGTGGCCTCGGTGAAATATACCGGCCCGGTCAGCGAGCTCCTTCCCGAAGCGCGGCGCGCGGCGGCGCCGCCGATCGGCAAGCCGCCCACGCCGGTCCTGCCTCAGCCAGCCGAGAAGACCCTGGCCAACGGACTGAGAGTGATCGTGGCGAAGTCCTCGGACCTGCCCCTGGTCACTGCCGACCTGACCGTCAAGACCGGCGCCTGGGCTGATCCGCCGGGGCTGGCGGGCGCGGCCAGCATGACGGCGGGCATGCTGACCGAAGGCACCAAGACCCGCGGCGCCCAGCAGATCGCCCGCGAGACCGAATCGCTCGGCGCCAATCTCGATTCCGCTGCGGGCCAGGAGTCGTCGTCGGTGACGCTCAACGTCATGACCGGCAAGCTGCCCCAGGCCATGGCGATCATGGCGGATGTCGCACGCAACCCCGCCTTCGCCGAGGTGGAGCTGGAGCGCCAGCGCGCCCAGTCGCTCGACGGCCTGTCGGTCAGCCTGCAGCAGCCGGGCTCGCTGGCCACCTTCGCCTCGTCCCCGGTGCTCTATGCCGGCACGCCGTTCGGACAAGTGCCGGGGGGTACGCCGACCTCCCTGGCCAAGCTCAAGACCGCGGACCTGGCCAAGATCCACACCGCCTACTACCGGCCCGACAACGCGATCCTGGTGCTGACGGGCGACATCTCGGCCGAGCAGGGCTTCGCCCTCGCCGAGCGAGCGTTCGGCGATTGGAAGGCGCCGGCGGGTACAACGCCGGAGCAGCCCGCGATCATGCCCAAGGCCCCGCCCCGCGCCGTGGCGATCGACCTGCCGGGCACGGGCCAGGCCGCGGTCAACGTCCAGACGACGACGATCGCCCGAAGCGATCCTCAGTTCTATCCGGCCATCGTGGCGAACACAGTCCTCGGCGGCGGCTATTCCGCGCGGTTGAACGAAGAAATCCGCATCAAGCGTGGGCTGTCCTACGGGGCCGGTTCGGGCCTGGCGGCGCGGCGGACCACCGGCCTGTTCCGCGCGACGGCCCAGACCAAGAACGAGTCGGCGCCGCAGGTGGTCGACCTGATCAGCACCGAACTCACGCGGCTGGCCGCCGAGCCCGCGGGCGCGGAGGAGCTGAAGGCCCGCAAGTCCACCCTGATCGGAAACTACGGCCGCAACCTCGCCACCGCCGAAGGCCTGGCCGACGCCGTCGGCAATCTGGCCCTCTACGGTGTGCCGCTGTCGGAACTGGGCGCCTATACCGGGAAGGTCGAGGCGGTGACGCCGGAGCAGGTGCAGGACTTCGCCAGGAGCCAGCTCGACCCGGCGCGGATGAGCCTGATCGTCGCCGGCGACGCCAAGATCTTCGTTGACGACCTGAAGAAGCGGGCGCCGAACCTGGAGGTGATCCCGGCCGCGGACCTCGACCTCGACCGGCCCGACCTGCGCAAGAGCAAGTGATGGGCTTCAGTTTCGACGCGCTGTCGCTGTTCGGCCTCGCCGCCGTCAGCGCCAGCCTGCTCTGCTACGTGATGGAGGCGAGGAGCCCGTGGTGGACCCTGGGCTTCTGCGCCGCCAACCTTGCCGCGGCGACCTACGGGTTCGCGCAGGGCGCATGGCCCTTCGGCCTCGTGGAGCTGTTCTGGGCAGGCGCCGCCTTCCTGAGATGGCGGAAACAGGCGGGCGCCTAAAACGCCGAGTGTCATCCCGGTTTCGCCGTGGGCGCAGACCGGGATGACACTCTACGATTATTCCAAGCTTCGGGTCAGTGTCGGAACACCCGAACGCCCGTGAAGACCATGGCCACGCCGCGCTCGTCGGCCGCCTCGATCACCTTCTGGTCGCCGATGGAGCCGCCGGGTTGGATCACCGCGGTGCAGCCGGCGTCGGCAGCCTGGATCAGGCCGTCGGGGAACGGGAAGAAGGCCTCCGACGCGCAGGCCGAGCCCTTCAGGTCGAGCCCGAAGTCGGCCGCGCGCAGGGCCGCGATCCGCGCTGAGTCCTTGCGGTTCATCTGGCCGGCGCCGACACCCAGGGTCTGGCCCTCTC
>CAMFIW010000162.1 GCA_945952355.1 uncultured Phenylobacterium sp.
GCGCGGACGTGAACGAACGCCGCGCCCCGCCCGCCCTTGGCCAGCTCACCGCCGCGGCCTCGGCCGAGCATGGCGATTCGCCGGCGCAGACCGCCCAACGCCTGTCCGAGGGCGCGGCCGTCTGAAACCCGCGCCGTGGCAACCGCCTCGCAAAGGCCCCGCTTCCGTTTGACTCAGTATTTTTACATGCGTAATTCTATCTGCAGTGGCGAGGCGCTTTGGGGGATTTCTTGGCTAGCCGATGTTTCATGGCCGCGCCGGCCGTCGCGCTCGCGATCGCGTCTCCCGTCCACGCTCAGACGGCGGCGGCCGACCCCCGGCCAGCCGACTCCAAGGCCCCGCCGACGACTGTTCAGGGCCTGACCGTCACTGCTGCGCCGCAGCAGCAGGCGGTGCGCACCGAAATCGACCGCAAGAGCTACAGCGTGTCCAGCGACCTCCAGGCCACCAACGGTTCGATCGGCGACGCCCTGCGAAACGTGCCCTCCGTCGAGGTGGACGTTCAGGGCAATGTCAGCCTGCGCGGCGACGCCAACGTCACCATCATGATCGACGGCAAGCCGTCCGGCATGTTCAAGGGCGCTGGCCGCGCCAACGCGCTGCAGCAGTTGCCGGCCGAGCGAGTCGACCGGGTCGAGGTGATCACCAATCCGTCGGCCGCCTTCGATCCCGACGGCTCGGCGGGGATCATCAACCTCATCACCAAGAAGGGCAAAGGCGCAGGCGCATCGGGTGCGGTCCGCGCCAGCTATGGCGAGTTCGGCCGCCGCAACGGCGGGATCTCCGGGACCTACAACGCCAGGAATCTCGCCCTGAACGGCGACATCGCCCTGCGCCATGATGTGCAGAAGACGGCGATCACCGACCAGCGCACCACCACGGACCCCACGACCGGCGCGTCGCTCGACAGCGTCAACACCTCCCACGGGCGCGGCGCGCCGGACATCTTCACCGCTCACGGCACGCTGGACTACGACCTCGACAAGACCTCCCGCCTGTCGCTCGAGCTCGACCACAATCACGTGGACTACACGGCTAAGCCGCTTGAGACCTTCGAGAGCGGCCTCTCCGGCGGGCCGCTCAGCCTCCTGTCGCTGCGCCAGGGCGCGATCCATTTCCACAACCTGAACAACGAAATCGGCGGGACCTATCGCAAGACCTTCGCCGGCGAGGACCACAGCTTCACGCTGAACCTCGACTACGACGCGACCCTGAACCATAGCAGCCGCCCGTTCACCTACGCTGTGGGCGCCCCTGCGCCCGGCATGCCCTTCGAAGACTATCGCATGCGCACCGAGCAGGATCGCAGCCAGGTCAAGGCCGAGTACAAGCGCCCTCTCCCCGGCGGGGCCAAGCTGACCGCGGGCTACCAGTTCCAATACGACGACAACGCCTACGACAACCTCGATCTGCGCGGCGCGACGCCAGGCTCCGCCGCAGAAGTTCCGGCCCTCACGGACCACTTCCGCTACGAGCAATCCGTCCAAAGCCTCTACGCCACCTATCAGCGGCCGTTTGGCGAGCTGACCGTCCTTGCGGGCCTGCGCCTGGAAGACGTCCGCCGCCACACCGACCAGCTGGTCCTGCGCCAGTCCGACACTGTCGACTATCTCCGCGCCTACCCGTCCCTGCACCTGGCCTGGGACCTCGGTGGCGGCCAGCAGCTCACCGCCGCCTACAGCCGGCGCGTCCAGCGACCCCAGCCGCAGGACCTGAACGCCTATCGCTACTACCAGGATGTCTTCACCTATCGCGCCGGCAATCCGCGCCTTCAACCGCAGGTCACCGACTCCTACGAGCTCGGCTACCAGTACCGGAAGGGGCCCACCAGCTACCTCGCCACCCTCTTCTACCGCGACAACCGCGACGCCGTGACCGACGTGATCCGCGACTTGGGCGGCGGCGTGCTGCTGACCACCAAGGAGAACGCCGGCGCGTACCGCTCTTCGGGGCTTGAGCTGGTCGCTACGGGAAAGCTCCTGCCGACGCTCAGCTACAATGTTTCCAGCTCCCTTTTCTGGAGCGAGATCGACGCCGCCGGCCTGGGCTTCGCCAAGGACCGCTCCGGCACGAGCCTGCAAGGACGTGGCAATCTCAACTGGCAGGTCACGCCAATCGACTTCCTCCAGGCCAACGTGATTGCGAACGGCCGCCGCCTGCTTCCACAGGGCTATCGGGACGGCTTCACCAGCGTGAATTTCGGCTATCGGCGCAAGTTCGACGAGCGGGTCTCGATGACCGTGACCGTGCAGGACGCTTTCCAGGGCTTCCGCTTCCGCAGCCGCGTCGACACCCCCCAACTCAGGCAGACCCTGGTCCAGGAGCCCCGCTTTCGCGGCGTCTACATTGGGCTGACCTACATCCTCGGCGACGTGAAGCGCGCCAGGAAGGATCAGGGCTTCGACTTCGGCGGCGGCGGCGCGCCGACGCCCTGAACCCGCCCTAGCTCTTCTTGTGCCGGTGATCGCTGGCGTCGTGCAGGACGCGCAGCATCTCGGACGAGAACATCGAGCTCGACAGCCGCATGGTCGAGCCGCCCGTCCCATCAGCCTCCTGCGGCCCGCGCAGAATAAGGTCCACGAGTTGGTCCTGCTCGCGCTGCCGATCGGCGCTCCGAGCCGAGGCGTACTGGATGAAGCCCTGATCGGGCTTGACGGCAGGGGGCGCGGCCCGCGGCGCGGTCGCGGGCGCGCCGGGCCCCGCGGCCCGGGTCAGGTTGGCATAGACCTCGCTGACCGTCGCCGCGCGGCCATCGCGATAAAAGATCGACCGGTTCGCCTGGGCGGCGTCCGGAAACAGGCTGGCGGCCGATGCGCCGGGACGGGTCTGCATCGCCTCGATGAGCTGCGCCGACCCCTTTGGCCCCAGGAAGTGCGCCGCGTAGAGTTCGCCGCTGGTTGGCGATCGCCCCGTGCGGCCGCGCAGGTAGGAAGCGTGGTCCGAGGCCAGTTCCCCGGCCATCAGCGAGGCGGCGTGCGGATCGAGCCGCAGGTCCATCACCGCTTTCTTGGCCTCGGGCTCGACCACGTGATAGCGCCCGTCCGCGCCCTTCGTGATCAGGTCGGCATAGCGCGCGTAACCGTACTTGGCGCCGTGCTGCTTGAGGGTCGAGAGCCAGGTCTGCTCCACGAATTGGAAGAGGCCGGCGGCCGACGAGGTCGGCGCCTTGGCGCGCGGATTGTACCCGCTCTCGCGATTGGCCGTCTTCATCAGGAACGTGAAGTCCACCCCCGTCGCGTTGGACGCGCGTTGGATGGCGGCTTCGACGACTCCCCTCAAACCCTGGATGGCCATGGGCAAGAATTGCCGGGCGTAGGGTTAACAGCGCGCTAACCATAACTGCGGCGAGCCGTCCCCTGCCCCCGTTTGGCCACGCTTGCGGCGAGCCGCCGCACTAAGGCCCAGCTTTGGCGCCGGGCAATCAATCTACAGCCGTAATCCAAGCGCGACTCTCATCGCCAGGGGGCGAAAGAGAGGGAGTTCGTCCATGGTCATCCGTCAACTGATTCCATCCTATCCAGGCCTGCCCGTCCGCTCGGCTCGTCGCCGGCTGTCGCGCGGCGCCGTCGCCGCCATTGGCCTGTCCGCCGCCTTCCACACGGGCCTCGCAGTCTATCTCGCTATTCAGCGCTTCACCCCACCCCCAGCAGAGGTCGAGGAGGATCCCGGCATCAAGGTCGATATCTATCGTCCGGTGAAGCCGCCTCCGCCACCGCAACCGATCCCCCACCCGCGCCAACACGAGTTGCCGCCGGTGCATCCGCCGGCAAATCCGACCGCCACGATCGAGGTCCCGCCCCTGCTCGTCGACCCGACGCCGCAGCCTCCGCCGCAGAAGCCGATCGAGCTGGCGACCGCCACTCCGCCGCCGACGCACACGGTCAAGACCATCCGTCCGACCTGGCTCAAGAAGCCCGGCGCGCGGGAGTTCGAGCGCTTCTACCCGGACACCGCCATGCGCCGGAACATCTCCGGCCTGGCGACCCTGTCCTGCATGGTGGCGGCCAATGGCGCGGTCCACGACTGCAGCGTGGTGGACGAGACTCCCGCCGACGCAGGGTTCGGCAGCGCCGCCCTCAAGCTTGCGCCCTATTTCCGCATGAGCCCGCAGACCGAGGATGGCCAGCCGGTCGACGGCGCCAACGTCCACATTCCGATCCGGTTCAACCTCGGCTAGGCGCGAACCGCCACCGGGGCCGTGCTTCGGTGGCGGTTTTGCTCAATCGGCGGCGGCGAAATGCGCCATCTGGTCGGCATGCACCTTCTTGAAGGCCGGCCTTTCGGTGATCCGCGCCACATAGGCCTCCGTCGCCGGCCTACGCCCGAACGCGCGGACCCTCTCCACCCGCAGGACGTCGGCCATCAGGAGATCCGCGACGGTGAAGCGTTCGGCCGCCAGCCATTCCCGAGATGTCAGCACGCCCTCCATGTGGTCGAGCCGGCTCTGCAGCCACTCGGTCATTTGGGGGTTCGGCGCGCCGGTCACCTCCAGGAACCACCAGGGCACGGAGACCATCTCGATCGAATTGAGCGCCGCAATCGTCCACTGCAGCGTCTCGGCCTCGCCAGCCGGATCGCGCGGCATCAGCGTCTCGCTCTTGCGCGCCAGGTGCAGCAAGATCGCGCCGCTCTCGAAGATCGAGATCTCGCCGTCCATCAGCCAAGGGACCTGGCCGAACGGCTGGTGGCCGAAATGCGCGGCGGTCTTGGCCCTGAACGGCGTGCTCTCGACACGGTAGGGCAATCCCGCCTCTTCCAGCGCCCAGCGGATGCGAAGGTCGCGCACGAAACCCCGGGGCATGTCCGGCACCCAGTCGTAGGTCGTCAGAACGAGGTCGGCCATCTGGTGTCTCCTTGCTTCATATGCGCGAAGGACGATGACCGGCGCGGCGCCTCGACAATTCTTCGGAACCTGTTTCGCCGCCGCGGATCAGTAGCTCTTCGCCAGACCTAGAACGCGCTCGGCGATGAAATTGAACACCCTCTCGCGGCTGATCGGCGCGACGCGGGCGATCATGGATTCGCGGACATAGCGCTCCACGTCGAACTCCTTGGCGTAGCCCATGCCGCCGTGGCTCAGGATCGCCGTCTCGCACGCGTGGAAACCCGCCTCCCCGCCGAGATACTTGGCCGCATTGGCCTCGGCGCCGCAGTCCTTCCCAGCGTCGAACAGGGCCGCGGCCTTAAAGGCCATCAGGTTCGCCGCCTCCAGTTCCGCCCAGGACTTGGCCAGGGGGTGCGCGATCCCCTGGTTCTGGCCGATCGGCCGGCCGAACACCACCCGCTCCTTGGCGTAGGTCACCGCTCGCGCTAGGGCCGCGCGGCCGAGTCCCACGGCCTCGGCGGCGAACAGCACCCGCTCGGGGTTCAACCCATCCAGCAGATAGTAGAAGCCGCGGCCTTCCTCGCCGATCAGGTCCTCGGCGGGGACTTCCAGGTTGTCGATGAAGACGCTGTTCGATTCGACCGCCTTGCGGCCCATCTTCGGGATCACCGTGGCGCTGATCTTCGAGCGGTCGAAGTCGGTGTAGAACAGCGACAGCCCCTCGGTGGACTTCTTCACCTCTTCCCGGGGCGTGGTCCGCGCGATGATCAGCATCTTGTTCGCGCGCTGGGCCATGGTGGTCCACACCTTGCGGCCCGAGATCACGTAGCCGGAATTGGTCCGCACCGCCCGGGTGGTCAGGCTGGTCGTGTCGAGCCCGGAGTCCGGCTCGGTGATGCCGATGCAGATCTTGTCCTCGCCGGAGATCAGCCGGGGGATCGCCTTCTTCTTCAGCGCCTCGGAGCCGTACTTGGCCACCGGCATCGGGCCGAAGATGTTCAGGTGCATGGCGCTGGCGCCCGAGAAGCCCGCGCCCGACTGGGCCACGGCCTGCATCATGATCGCCGCCTCGGTCAGGCCCAGGCCAGCTCCGCCGAGCTCGGTCGGCAGCACCGTGCCCAGCCAGCCGCCTTCCGCCATCGCGCCGACGAAGGCTTCCGGGAAGTTCCCCGTCTCGTCGACCTCGCGCCAATAGGCGGCGTCGAACCGCGCGCAGAGCCGGGTCACGCTCTCGCGGATCGCTTCCTGGTCTTCGGTGAACTCGAACGCGCTCATCGCCCCTCCCCTCGGTCGAACCTCAGCGGGTCGAGCCGGGCGGCATAGGGGCCCGGCTCCCCTTCCGTCACGCAAGCCGTCAGCACGCGGGCGACCAGCGGCGCCAACAGCCAGCCGTTTCGCCGCGCGCCCACCGCCAGCAGCACGTCGGGATGGGCCCCGCGCCCCACCAACGGCAGGCCGTCCGGCGTCGCCGCCCGCACCGCCGCCTGCCCCGCATACGCCGCGCCGGCGATCGACGGGAACAGCCGGCGACCAGCCTCCAGCAAAGGCGACAGAGCGGCCTCACGCACCTCGCGGTCCTCCAGGCCGGGCTCCATCGTCGCGCCCAGGACCAGGCCGTCGCGGCCGCCCACGGCATAGGCGCCCTCGGTCCGAAGCGTGACGCCCAGCGCGACCTCGGAGGCCACCTTCACCAGCTGGCCCTTGATCGGCGAGACCAGGGACATCTTCGGCGCCATCACCGCCAGGTCGCGCGCCGCGCCCGTGGCGATCACCAAGCGCTCGGCGCCTTCGAACCCGGTCGCCGCCCGCGCATGGAACACGACGCCTGCCGCCTCGGCCGCCGCACGCAGCGCCGCCAGCACCGCCACGGGCT
>CAMFIW010000163.1 GCA_945952355.1 uncultured Phenylobacterium sp.
GCGGCAAACGAGATTGTCTGAAACCTTCCCCTGGGGCCGCTCAGCCGGCTTCCAGCGCCTGTTCGACGGCCAGGCCGAGATCGAGGGCGCGGGCGGCCTCTTCCGGGGTGACGATCGGCCGGGGCGCCTCGCCGCGCACGCAGGCCAGGAAGGCGGCGACGCTGGCGCCCAGCGGGTCCTTGGCGCCGGGGGTGTCGGCGAAGTCGGGATTGAGCGGGAAGCCGGTGGTGTTGCGGAACTCCCGGGTCAGGAAGTCGATCTCCAGTTCGCCCGAGGGATAGACCAGCTTCATGGTCCGCTTCCGCGCCTCGGCCATGCGCGACGCCGCGAAGGTGGCGACGAAGCCGTTGTCGAAGGTCACCTCCGCCCGAGCCTCGTCCCAGCCGCCGCTATAGGCCTGGGTCCCGTCACCCTCGGCGCTGAGCGGCTGGCCGGCGCAGAGCGCCAGGGCGAGGTCGAGGTCGTGGATCATCAGGTCGAGCACCACCGACACGTCGAGGCTGCGCTCCGAGGCCGGGCCGAAGCGCACCGCCTCCAACCGCAGCGGCTGCTCGGGGATGTCGAACAGACCGATGGACTGGAACACCACCCGTTCCTGGTGGCCGCAGGCGATCACCAGCTTGTCGCGCGCCGCCTCGGCGACGATGCGGTCGGCGTCCTCCAGGCTGACAGCGAGCGGCTTCTCGACATAGACGGGCTTGCCGGCCTGGAGCGCGGCGATGGCGCCCTCCGCGTGATGGCTGGCGGGCGAGGCGACGGTCACCACGTCGACCGCATCGAGGAAGGCGGCGAGATCGGTGAAGCCCTGGCCGCCGTGCTGGCCGGCCACGGCCTGGGCGCGCTCGGGATGCGGGTCGAACACGGCCGCCAGGCGCGCGCCGGACTGGTTGGCGTATTGCCGCGCGTGATAGCCGCCGAACACGCCGGCCCCGATGACGCCGCCCCGCAAAACTCCGGCCATGAGTCGCTCCGAGAAAAACTGGGGTCGGCCTAGCACCCGCGGGGGCTCGACGCCACCTGGCCCGCGGGCCTAAACAAGTGTTTGAACGCCGCTGAAAGCGCAAAGACCGGAGGGAGACGACCATGACCGCCTCGCGCGAGATCCGCCTGAAGAGCCGCCCGTCGGGGCTTCCCACCGCCGCCAATTTCGAGCTGGCCACGGCCGATGTGCCGGCGCCCGCCCCGGGCCAGGTCCAGGTGCGCAACATCTGGATGACGGTCGACCCCTACATGCGCGGGCGCATGAACGACGTGAAAAGCTATGTCCCACCCTTCCAGCTCGGCGAAGCCCTGCAGGGCGGCGCGGTCGGCGAGGTGGTGGCCTCCAACGATCCGGCCTTCGCGGTCGGCGATCTGGTGCAGTCGAACTATGGCTGGCGCGAGGGCTTCACCGCCGCCGCCAACACCGTCCAGAAACTGGAGACGCACGGCCTGCCGCCCGAAGCGTTCCTGGGCGTGGCCGGCATGCCGGGCCTGACCGCCTATGCGGGCCTGCTGAAGATCGCCGCGCTCAAGGAGGGCGACGTGGTGTTCGTCTCCGGCGCGGCCGGCGCCGTGGGCTCCCTCGTCTGCCAGATCGCCAAGCTGAAGGGTCACAAGGTGATCGGCTCGGCCGGCGGCCCGGACAAGGTCGCCTTCCTGAAGGACGAGCTCGGGGTCGATGTCGCCATCGACTACAAGGCCGAGAAGGACCTGACCGCCGCCCTGCTGGCCGCCGCGCCCGAGGGCATCGACGTCTATTTCGACAATGTCGGCGGCGAACACCTTGAGGCGGCGCTGAACGCGGCCCGCCCGTTCGCCCGCTTCGCGATCTGCGGCATGATCTCGATGTACAACGCCACCGCCCCGGTGCCGGGGCCCGGCAACATGGCGCTGATCATCGGCAAGCAGATCCGGCTCGAAGGCTTCATCGTCTCGTCGAGCTGGGACATGATGCCCGCCTTCGCCAAGGACCTGGCCGCCTGGCACGCCGCAGGTCAGCTGAAGTGGAAGCAGACGGTTCGCGAAGGGATCGAGCAGGCCCCCGACGCCTTCATCGGCCTGTTCTCCGGGGAGAACTTCGGGAAGATGCTGGTCAAGCTGGCCTGAGCCCTAGGCCGGGTGGGACGGACGGTCTAAAAGCCCTCGAACTTCGTATTCAGGAGCCCACCTGGCCGTGTCCCGCCTGTTTAGCGCCTATGTGATCGTCGACTGGAGCGCCGCGGCCAAGCCCGCGACGGGCGCGGATTCCGTATGGATCGGCGTGGTGAAGCGCGACGTGCGGTTCCGCCTGACCTTCGAAGCCTTCAACCCGCCGACGCGGGCCGAGGCCGAGAAGAAGCTCGCCGCCTTGTTGGACGATTTCAAGAAGCGCTCGGAGCGCGCCCTGGTGGGCTTCGACTTCCCGCTGGGCTTCCCGCGCGGCTTCCCGGCGGCGCTCAACCTGGCGGGCGAGCAGCCGTGGCGCGCGACCTGGGACCAGCTCGACAAGATGGTCAAGGACAAGGCCGACAACACCAACAACCGCTTCGGGGTCGGCTCGGAGATCAACCGGCGCATGACCGGCGGGCCTTTTCCGTTCTGGGGCTGCCCGCCGAAGGACGCGCTCACCACCCTGCAGCCCAAGCGGACCCGCGAGCACGGACCGGACGATCTGCCGGAGTTCCGTCACGCGGACCTGGCGGCCAAGGGCGCCTCGTCGATCTGGAAACTCTATTACAACGGCTCGGTCGGCGGCCAGGCGATCCTGGGCATTCCGGCGGTGCGCCGAATGAAGGTGGCCCGTGGCGAGGCGATGAGGGTCTGGCCGTTCGAGACCGGCTTCAAGAGCCTGACGGAAGCCGACCTGGCGGGTGTGGATGTGGTGGCGTGCGAGGTCTATCCGTCGCTCTACAAGGCCCAGCCGGCGCCGGGCGAGGTCAAGGACCTGGCCCAGGTGCGGGTGACGGCCGAGCACTTTGCCCGCCTCGACGAGGCCGGCAAGCTGGGTGCGGCGTTCGGGCCGGGCAAGACGGCGGCGGCGGACATTGTCGCCGACGCCGAGCGCGAGGAAGGCTGGATCCTGGGCGTGGAAGCCTAGGCCGGCTCGCGCGCCCGGGCGGCCCCGGGCAACTCCGGCCCGCGGCGGCGCTCGACCCGTGGCTGGCGCGCCCATTCCAGCCAGACGGGCGCATACACGGCGAGCGCCCCCGCGGCGTCGGCCACGAGGTCGCCGATCTCGCCATCACGGCCAGTGACGGCCTGCAGGATTTCGATCGCGCTGCCCACCGCGATGGCGAGCACGGCGAGATCGAGCCGGCGGCGGTTCGGGAAGGCCGAGAACATCAGCAGGGTCAGGCCGTAGAAGGCCGTGAAATGGGCCGCCTTGTCCGGCTCGATCAGATGGTTCTCGACGCCCTGGAAAGGGCCGAGCATGCCGACGCCGCACACCAGGGCGGCGAGGATCAGAAGGAAACGGGCGGCCGTTCTGGCCTGGCTGGACGTCGGGTTCAGGCGATCCATGGCCGCCACCCATAGGGCCTCGGCGTGAATCGACGGTTTAGCGGCCGCGCAGCCCGAGCTGGCGGAAGCGGCCGAGCAGCAGGCCGGCCGAGAGGAAGCTGGCGATGATCACGGCCCAGACGATGCCGTTGACGCCAAGCTTCATCGGGATGGCCAGCCACCATGCGAGCGGCGACATGACGACGACGTAGCTCGCCAGGTGGGTCACCGACGGGACCCAGACGTCCCCGCGCGCGCGCAGAGTCTGGGCGCAGACGACCTGGAGGGCGTCGGGGATCAGGAATAGGCAGGAGAGCGCCACGGCCGGGGCGGCGATCGCCAGGGTGGCGGGGTCGGAGGTGTAGCCGCTCGACATCAGGCGGGCCAGCGGCCAGACGATCAGCGAGACCAGGACCGCGAAGGCGACGGCCACGGCGAAGGAGATCACCCCGGCCCGCTCCACGCCCTTGAAGTCGCGGGCGCCGTAGTAGCGCCCGACCAGGACGGCGGCGGCGGTCGAGAGGCCGAGCGGCACCATGAAGATGATCGCCACCACGTTCAGCGCGATCGCCCAGGCGGCGACGGCCAGGCCGCCGATCCAGCCGGCGATCAGGTTCATGCCGGCGAAGGAGGCGACCTCGAAGAAGTTCGACGCGCCGGCCCCGAAGCCGATGCGCCGTTGCTCGGCCTCGGCGGGCCGGTCGCGGATCGGCTTGTCGAAGACGCCGAGTTCGCGCGCCTCTGGCATTCGCACGATGTAGGCGAGCAAGGCCACGGCCAGGAAGGTCCGCGCCGTCGCGGTCGCCCAGGCCCCGCCCACCGCGCCGAGAGCCGGGAGGCCGAAGGTTCCGGGAACCAGCAGCAGGTCGACAACAAGGTTCACGCCGTTGGCGATCCACATCATCACCGCCGCGGGCTTGGGCCGCGCGAGGCCCTCCAGCCAGAAGCTCGCCGCCACGCTGAAGGCGTAGCCCGGCAGCGACAGCGAGAAGATGATCAGCGGCCGCGTCGCCCCGTCGGCGAGGTCCGGCGCCAGGTTGATGGAATGCAGGAA
The DNA here is from genome assembly GCA_945952355.1 of uncultured Phenylobacterium sp. Lineage (GTDB taxonomy): Bacteria > Pseudomonadota > Alphaproteobacteria > Caulobacterales > Caulobacteraceae > Phenylobacterium. The sequence continues at coordinate 4,514 of CAMFIW010000163.1, forward strand.
GGGTGGGCCGGCGATCAGCAGGACCACCGTGGAAACCGCGCCGATCCAGACGCTGTAGCTTAGGCCCCGCCGAAGCACCGCGCCGGTCTCGTGCCTGCGCCCCTCCCCGATCGCCCGGGCGGTCATGACCTGAACCCCGGTGAGCAGGCCCACCACCATGGTCACCACGACGCTGGTCGGGGCCCAACCCAGGGCGTGGTAGCCGAGCTCCTTCGCCGAATAGCGGCCGACCACCAGGGCGTCGCAAAGCCCCATGGCCATGATGCCCAGGCGCGCGAGCACGACCGGCCAGGCCAGCACGAGCAGCTGGACCAGGTCGGCGCGGACGGGACTTTGACGCCCCGCCGCCTGGAGGGACGCCGGGGACTCGGGAAGAGCCATGGCGAAACCGGTTTTCAAAGAAGGCCGGGAAACTGGCGCCCCCGCTCAACCGGAGCAAGCGATATTGTAGGCGATCAGGTGGGTTGCCGGTTTAGATGTACAGTGTATATTTACAGGGTATCTGATATCGGGAGCGCGACATGGCCGAGATCATCCCCCAGCGGATGTGCGCCGAGGTGGAGGGCGACTTCGTCGTCTTCCTGATCGGGATGAGGGTCAACAAGCCCTGGAAGGTCTGGGCCTGGTGGCCCGTCGCCCAGGCCATGCCGAAGATGCTGATCGAACTGGCCAAGCAGCCCGACCTCGGCCTGCTGCACGCCCGCAGCCACTTCGGATTCCCGGGGATCATGGTGGTGCAATACTGGCGGAGCTTCGAGCACCTGGAGGCCTACGCCAGGAACCGCGGCGCGGCCCACCTCCCCGCCTGGCAGGCCTTCAACAAGGCGGTCGGCTCGAACGGCGACGTCGGCATCTGGCACGAGACCTATGTGATCAAGGCCGGCCAGTACGAGAACGTCTACAACAACATGCCGCCCTTCGGCCTCGGGGCCGCCGGGACTCTGAAAGACGCTGTCGGCGCCCGCCAGGACGCCCGCAGGCGGCTGGCCGCGAGCGTGTCGACGTAGAACGATCCCGCGATGCGATGGACTTCGAGCCAACTCCTGCCGTCGGGAAAGGCTCTGTGGAGCCAGGCGCTCGGTTCGCCCCCGCACTTGCTCCGCCTGAATCCCGGCGCAATCGGGATGTCGAGACAACCTCACGTAGGTAATTGCGCCCGAAAACTCAAAACGGGTGCAACAGCCAAGCCTGCCTTAACCTTTGCGAAGCTTGCGGGGCGAAGATTTCGCGCAAGAGAGCAACAATTGCGAGTGCCGTCATGCTGGGCTCACGCGCGCAGCGAACGCTTGACGCCCTTGGTCAATCCTTCGCGATCATTGAATTTCGTCCGGACGGCACGATCCTGACCGCCAACGAGACCTTCTGCAGGTCGATGGGATTTCGACAGGACGACCTGAAGGGACGCCATCATCGCATGTTCATGCCGCCCGGTGAGGCGGATACTGCCGCCTATCAGGCGTTCTGGCAGAAGCTCGGTCGCGGCGAGTTCGATGGCGGCGCCTATAAGCGGGTGAGGAGCGACGGCCGTGAGGTGTGGCTGCAGGCGTCCTATACGCCCGTGCGCGATCCGGGCGGGAAGGTCGAGCGCGTCGTCAAACTGGCTTTCGACATCACGGCGGAGCGGGATCGAGCCGCCGAGGACGCCAGTCTGATCCGCGCCATCGACCGATCCCAAGCGCTCATCGAATTCACCCTCGAAGGCGTGATCCTGACGGCCAACGAGAACTTCCTCCACACCGTCGGGTACGACCTGTCGGAGGTCAGGGGCCAGCACCACAGAATGTTCGCCGAGCCCGACTATGCGGCCAGCGCGGCCTATGCCGACTTCTGGAAACGCCTTCGGTCGGGCGAGTATTTCTCAGACGAATTCCGGCGGGTCGGCAAGGGCGGCAGGTCGATCTGGCTGCAGGCCTCCTACAACCCGGTATTCGACGCCAACGGCGAGATCGTGAAGGTCGTGAAGTTCGCGACAGACCTGAGTGTCCGGATGGAGAGCGTCGGGCGCATCGGCGACGCTCTGTCGCGCCTGGCGGCCGGCGACCTCGGCGTGCGGGTCGACGATCCCCTGATCCCGTCGCTCGACAAGCTTCGGCTCGACTTCAACGCCGCGGGCGGCGCGCTCAGCGACGTGATC
>CAMFIW010000164.1 GCA_945952355.1 uncultured Phenylobacterium sp.
ACCGCGAACAGCTCCAGGTCTTCTTTCACGGCCTCGGCCAGCCGTTGTCCGCGTCCGACGCGGACCTCTGCGGGTTCGTCCATGGAAGGCCTCCCTTTCCGGCCTCAAGTCTTGCGCCTATCACACCCCGGACCAGCCGCGCGCGCAAGACCGGCGCGCGGCCTCAGGAAAGAGGAACGCATGAGCCAGGAACAGATGACCGCCATCGCCATCGAGGGCGGCCGGGGGCCCGCCACGGCCATGAAGCCGGTCCAGATCGACCGCCCGACGCCGGGGCCGGGCCAGATCCTGGTCAGGGTCGAGGCCGCAGGGGTGAACCGGCCCGACATCGTCCAGCGCATGGGCGGCTACCCGCCGCCGCCCGGCGCGCCGGACACCATGGGCCTGGAGATCGCGGGCGAGGTGGTGACGCCGGCGGGGCGCTGGAAGGCTGGCGACAAGGTGACCGCCCTGCTGGGCGGGGGCGGCTACGCCCAGTACGCCGTGGTCGACGCGCGCCACGCCTTGCCGGTTCCCGAGGGCCTGTCGATGGTCGAGGCGGCCGCCCTGCCGGAGACCGTGTTCACGGTGTTCGCAAACATGTTCGAGCATGGCGGGCTCAGGGCCGGCGAGACCCTGCTGGTCCACGGGGCGACCTCGGGCATCGGCACGACGGCGATCCAGATGGGCAAGGCGGCCGGAGCGCGGGTGATCGCCACGGCGCGGGGGGCCGACAAGGCCGCCGAGGCGCTGAAGCTCGGCGCGGACGTCTCGGTCGATACCACCGCCCAGGATTTCGCCGAGGTCGCCAAGGCGGAGGGTGGGGTCGATGTGGTGCTCGACATGGTCGGCGGGGACTATTTCGCCAAGGATCTCGACGCGATCCGCATCGGCGGGCGCATCGTCTTCATCGCCGCCCAGGGGGGCGGGGAGGTGAGCTTGCAGATCTTCCGCGTCATGCAGAAGCGGGCGGTGATCACCGGATCGACGCTGCGGCCCCGCGACGCCGACGAGAAGGCCCGCCTGGCCGCCGCCGTCGAGAAGACGGTCTGGCCCTGGATCGCGTCGGGTTCCGTCAAGCCGTTGATAGATAAAACTTTTCCCCTATCCGAAGCGGGCGCCGCCCACGCCTGGCTGGAGGGCGGTGCCCATGTCGGCAAGGTGGTCCTGAACCCCACCTGATCGCCTACAATATCGGCCTTCAGCCGGCCTGGGCGTCCTCCGCCTCGGCCGCCTCGAACGCCGCCCGGCGGGCCTCCATCATCCGCGTCCGCTCGGCCCGCATCTCCGGGTCCCAGGATTGGCGCGGGCCCACGAACATGCCGCCGTCGACCAGCATGTGGACCCCGGTGACGAAAGCGCTTTCGTCGCTGGCGAAGAACAGGGCGGCGTTGGCGATGTCGGCCGGCAGGCCAGGCTTGGCGATCGGCTGGGCCTCCGGCGCGGTCTGGGCCATGTTCTGCTTGATCATGGTCGCCAGTCCCGCCGGCACGGTCTCCGAAGGCGTGAAGATGTTGGTCAGGATCAGGCCTGGGCAGATGGCGTTCACCCGGATCCCGTCCCGCGCCACCTCGGCGGCGGCGACTCGCGTCAGGTGGATCACCCCGGCCTTGGCCACCGAATAGGCGATCGGCCCGGCGCCGGCCTGCATCCCGGCGATCGAAGCGGTGTTGACGATCGCCCCGCCGCCGCGGGCCTTCATGTGCGGCAGGGCGTAGGTCATGCCCAGCGCCACCGAGCGCAAAAGCAGGGCCTGGCTGCGGTCCCAGGCCTCGCCCGTCATGTCTTCCAGCCGGTTGGGCGAGCCGCCCGCCCCGGCGTTGTTGAACAAGATGTCCAGGCCGCCGAACCGCTCGACCGCGGCGGCCATCGGGCCCTTGATCTGTGCCTCTTCGGTCACGTCGCAGCGGAAATATCCGACCGATCCGTCGAATTGTGCAGCGAGTGCAATTCCGGATTCGTCATCGATGTCGCCGACCAGGACGCGCGCGCCTTCCTCGACGAACCGCCTCACGGTCGCCAGGCCGATACCTGAACATCCGCCTGTGATTACTGCGATTTTTCCAGCCAGCCGGCCCATGGACGCCCTCCTCCGCGGGCCTCGAACTTGGGCCCGTCACGCCCCGATCCTAGCCTGCGGACCCTTGCGAGCAAACCGGAAGTTCGAAAAATCCGGTTCGATCTGAAACCATTTCAAGCCCTTGGGGCATTACCAGCTGGTAATAAACGACTTGACGCAGGGGGCGCCTGAACACAGTGTCAAAAAAAATCGCGGTTTCCGCATCGGTCAAAGAACCGGCTACAGGGGGAGGCATAGAATGCGTCAGAGTGTGCTGTTGGCGACCACGTCGTTGGTCGCTGCGTTTGTGGCCGTGGGCGCCGCTCACGCGCAGGGTTCCGGCGTCACGACGATCGAAGAGCTGGTGGTCACCGCCGAAAAGCGCGAGCAGAGCCTGCAGGACGTGCCGGTCGCGATCTCGGCCTTCACGAACAAGCAGCGCGACATCGTCGGGATCAACACGATCCAGGATCTGACGAACTTCACGCCGGGCTTCGTCTACCAGTCGGCCAACGACCGGGCCAGCATGCGCGGCATCGGCCGTCTGACCAACGTCCACTCGGTGGACGGCGCCGTCTCGATCTATGTCGACAGCCTCTTCACCACCTCCACCGTGCTGGCGGGCGGCCCGCCGCTCGAAACGGAACGTGTGGAAATCCTGCGGGGCCCGCAGGGCACGCTCTACGGCCGCAACGCGATCGGCGGTACGGTCAATGTGATCTCGGTCCGGCCGACCGACCACCCCTATGCCGAAGTCCGCGCGATCGCGGAGAACTTCGGCTTCACCAACTTCCAGGTGGCCGCTTCCGGCCCGCTGGCCGACGGCCTGTCCGTCCGCTTCTCGGGCTACAAGCTGGACCAGCGCGACGGCTACTACACGAACGTCAACCGCGGCATGCCGACGGAAGGCAGCAAGCGCGACGAGTATGAGTGGCAGTTCCAGGTCAAGGCGGACATCGGCGAGCATGCCGAACTCTGGGTCCGCTACCAGACCCTGGAATGGGACAACCGCGGTGGTCCCGGCGCGCGCGCCGGCTTCCTAAACGGCCCCTACGAAACGGGCCTGCTCGATCCCAACTTCTCGATCGTCTACAACCCGGCTCACGGCTACACGACCGAGACCGGGCTCAACGGCATCGTCCCGGGAAGCCTCGTTCAGTACAACGGCGGCACGACCACCACGAACCCGGCGCTTCAGGACGCGCATCTGTTCAACACCAATACGCCTCAGCACGTGACGCTGACGGACGTGCACTCGATGGTGGCGAACTTCACCTACCACATGCCGACCTTCGACATTAAATATGTCGGCGGCCTCCAGAACTATAAATACGACCTCTACGGCGATACCGACGCGACGAACGTTCAATCGTATCAGATCCCGCTGCAGGCCGGCTCGGTCTGCGGCACGATCCATACGCTGTACAGCCTCGGCCGAGCGCCGACCGACTGCAGCCCGCTGACGGTGAACGGTAACAACACCTACCACTATTTCGAGTACCCGACCTGGTACAGCCACGAGATCAACATCGCGTCGACCAACGACTCGCCGTTGCAGTGGATTGTCGGGGCCTACTACTACAATGAGCGCTACACCGGTACGGGTAGCACGGCCGACTTCTTCCAGCCGGGCTCCAACCTGACGACGCCTGTGCTCGGCGCGGCGGCGAACCCGACCGGCCTCTGGTCGACGGGTCACTATTCGCTGACCACCGAGAGCAAGGCCGTCTTCGGCCAGTTGGACTGGAAGGCCAGCGACACGCTGAAATTCACCGCCGGTCTGCGCTATACGCAGGACCACAAGTTCGGGACGGAATATCGCCGGATCGTCTGTAACTCGGACGCCTGCTACCCGGGCCTCTACAGCGCGCTCGGCCTCAGCGGCTTCGGACCCGGCACGGCCGCCAATTGGGGCAGCCTGCTCGGCAACATCAATGCGGTGGCTTCCCTGGCCGGCGCGTTTGGCGTGCCGGCCCTGGCCGGCCTCAATGGCCTCGGCAACGGCGGCTTCGACCTGACCGCCACGCTCGCCCCAACCACCACGGCCGCCGGCGCCAAAGGTGTGACCAGCCCGGTCGTGTGCGGGGCCACGAGCTGCAAACAGTACACGATCGATCCGGCCACCGGCGTCGCCGCCCGTAACCTGGGCGACACCTCGGATGCGGTCACCGGCACCCTCGGCGTCCAGTGGGACCCGAAGGAAGGCACGATGGCCTATGCCCGCTACAGCCGCGGCTACAAGGCCTTCGGTCTGTCGGCCGGCAGCTTCCTGGTCGCGCCGGAAGCCAGCCCCGAATTCGTGAACTCCTACGAAATCGGCCTGAAGACCAATCTTGGCCGCACCCTGCAGATGAACGCCTCGCTGTTCTATCTGGACTATCAGAACCTGCAGGCTCCGGTGACGGTCCGCGTCGGCCCGACCAACGTCAACCAGTTCGTCAATATCGCGCGGTCCCGGTCCGACGGCCTCGAACTGGGCCTGATCTGGCAGCCGATCCAGCCGCTGCGCCTGAGCCTCGACTACTCGTACAACGACACGCGGATCATGAAGAGCATCCCGCTGGTCGACGTGTACGACAACGTCAACACCACGGCTCAGAACATCGTCGGCAACCGCCTGCCGCAGGCGCCGAAGCAGAAGCTCGCCGTCAACGGCAACTACTCGTTCGTCCTGGATGGCGGCACCCTGACGCTCGGCGCCACCTACCTCTATCGGGACAAGGCCTATGCCAACGTCTTCACGCGGCCCTGGTCGTCGGCCCCGAGCTGGGACCAAGTCGACCTGCGGGCGCACTGGGCTCCAACGAGCAACAAGTACACGATCATCGCCTATGTGAAGAACGTTGGGGACACCAAGGGCTACGACGCCGCGGTCGCGCCTTCGCAGCGCAACAACAGCGCCACCGTGCTGAGCGACCAGTTCCTCAATGGGGGTCAGAACCTCGAGCTGACGCCGCCGCGGACCTACGGGGTCGAATTCCAATACAGGTTCTTCTGAGCCCGTCCCGCCTGTAACCGCGCCAGCCGGCGCCCATTTCGAGTACGCTTCTAGTATTCCTCAACCATAGCCAATTTGGGCGCGCTGGGCCTCCAGCGCGCCCCTTTTTATTCCGGAAACCCCAACGGGTTCAGTAGGATAGGTCACCACCAGGCCGTGCATAACAACGTTCGATGGAATCGCAAGCCGGGTATCACACCGAAATATCGGAACCCCAATGATTGACGGGAGAACCGCCATACCGCAGGTTCGACTCGAACGCGGAATAGCGTCGCCAATCAAGAAGCCTATGGGGAGGATTAGAATGCAAAGGATCCGTCTGCTCGCAACGAGCGCGCTGGTGGCCGCCATCTCGGCCGGAACAGCCCATGCGCAAGGGTCGCAGGGCGCCACCACGATCGAGGAATTGGTGGTCACCGCCGAAAAGCGGGAACAGAGCCTGCAGGACGTTCCGGTGGCCATTTCGGCCTTCACGTCCGAGAAGCGCGACCTGGTCGGGATCAATTCCGTCCAGGACATGACCAACTTCACGCCCGGCCTGACCTACAACAACTCCGGGGACCGCATCAGCCTTCGTGGGATCGGTCGCGTCACCAACGTCCAGGCCGCCGACGGCGCCGTGGCGATCTATTCGGACGGCGTCTATACCTCCTCGACCTTCGAGGCGTCGAAGCAGCCGCTGTTCATCGACCGCGTGGAAGTGCTGCGGGGGCCGCAGGGCACGCTCTACGGCCGCAATTCGATCGGCGGCGCCATCAACGTGCTGTCCAAGCGCCCGTCGCAGGAGTTCGAGTCCGAGGTCCGGGCGACCGTCGGCAACTACGGCTACAGCCTGCTGCAAGGCACCATGTCGGGCCCGATCAACGACAGCCTGCGCTTCCGCGTGAACGGCCAGTGGGAGAAGCAGCGGGACGGCTGGTATCAGAACGTCGTCCCCGGAATGCCCGACGAGGGCAACGTCATCGACCAGACCTATTTCGAGGTCCAGCTCGCCGCCAACTTCGGCGACCGGGCCGAGGGCTGGGTGAAGCTGTCGACGTTCAACTGGAACAACGGCGGGGGCGGTCTCGGCGGTCGCGCCAGCTACACGCCCTTCGGCTACAACACCACGGTGGAGCGTGACGCGGTCTTCTACCTGAACAGCGGCTTCGGCTGCTCGGGCGTGGCGACCAGCGTGGTCAACACCTCGTCCACCGGATGCGTGAACCCGTCGATCAACGATCCGCGCAAGTTCGCGGCCGATACGCCGTCGACCGTCAGTCTCGACGAGACCTTCACGCTCGCGGCCGAGTACGTCTACCACTTCGACAACTTCGACCTGAAGTACATCGGCGGTGGTTCGACCTACCACTACACCCTGGTCCAGGATAACGACCTCAGCGCGATCAGCGCCTACACCATCCCGCTGTCGGGCACCGGCGCCTGCAGCGCGGCGCTGGCCGCGGCCGGAGTCTGCGGGCCGCTTCGCATCTTCCCGCAGGCGGTCTCGACCTATCAGGAGGACAACCACTGGTTCAGCCACGAGCTGACCTTCTCGTCCAGCGCAGACGGCCCGCTCCAGTGGCTGGACGGCCTTTACTACTATCACGATGCCTACA
>CAMFIW010000165.1 GCA_945952355.1 uncultured Phenylobacterium sp.
AGCTCGATCCGCGCAAGTCGAACGGCGGCGTCTTCCTCGGTCTGAACGGCATCGTCATCAAGAGCCATGGCGGCACGGATGCGATTGGCTTCGCCAGTGCGGCCGAATTGGGCTATGAAATGGCACGCGAGGACCTGATGGCGAAGGTCCGCGAAATGGTCGCCGCGAGCACGCGCCCGGATTTGACGGCTGCGCAGCCCGCCGAGACCGAGTAAGGAACAACCTCCTTGTCCATCCTGCGTTCTCAAGTCGTCGGCTGCGGCTCCTATCTGCCCGCGCGCATCGTCACCAATGCCGAACTCGCCGCGCGCGTCGATACGAGCGACGAATGGATCGTTCAGCGCACGGGCATCCGCCAGCGGCATATCGCGGCCGATGACGAGCCGACCTCGGTCGTCGGCCTCAAGGCGGCGCAGGCGGCGATCACTGATGCCGGCATCGACCCCTCCGAGATCGACCTGATCATCGTTGCGACCGCGACGCCGGACCACACCTTTCCGGCGACCGCGACGCAGATCCAGGCGGCTCTCGGCATCAACGGCGGCGCGGCCTTCGACATGCAGGCGGTCTGTTCCGGCTTCGTCTTCGCGCTGGCGACGGCGGACAAGTTCCTGACCACGGGCGGCGCCCGCGCGGCCCTCGTGATCGGCGCCGAGACCTTCTCGCGCATTCTCGACTGGGAGGACCGCGCCACCTGGGCCCGCGCGCTCGAAGGCGCCTCGGCGGCCTATGTGAGCTTCCAGCCGGACATCGCGGTTCCGGGCGGGGTCGAGACGGTGAGCGCGTTCTTCGCCCAGGCCGTCGCGGCCGGATGCGGGCGGCTGGTGCTGCTCTCGGGCCGCGGCGAGATCGAGGCGGAAGCGGCGGAGGCCGCGTTGGCCGGCAGCGGCGCCGAATGGACCGTGCTCCGGGCGAGCTGGTTCAATCAGAACTTCGACGAGTCCTTCTTCCTGGAGCCGATCCTGGAAGGCGGCCTCGCCCTGCCGGCGGGTACGGCCGCTGAACCGTTCGTCGACGTCGAGGACATCGCCGAGGTCGCGGCGCGGGTGTTGATCGAGCCTGGCTATGAGGGCGGGCTCTATGAGCTGACCGGACCACGGGCCCTGACCTTCGCGGAGGCGACGGCCGAAATCGCCAAGGTTGTTGGCCGGTCGATCGCCTATGTCCCGGTCCCCGCCGAGGCCTATCGCGCGGGAATGGCCCAGGCCGGCCTGCCGGCCGAGGTGATCGAACTCACCCTCTACCTGTTCACCACCGTGCTCGATGGCCGCAACACGCCCGTCTGCGAGGGGGTGCGCCAGGTGCTCGGCCGGCCGCCGACCGACTTCGCCACCTATGCGGCGCGCGTGGCGGCCACCGGCGTCTGGGGTGAGCCCGATGCGTCGCGCTGACCTGTTGCTGATCTTCCTGTGCATGGCCGCCCCGGCGACCGCGCACGCCGCCGGCGATCCGGCGCAGGGCGAGCGCCTCTATGCGAGCCGCTGCACCTTCTGCCACACCCTGGACCAGGACCGTATCGGGCCACGCCATCGTGGCGTCTATGGTCGGCGCGTGGCCTCGGTCCCGGGCTATCGCTACAGCGCGGCCCTCGCGGCCCAGACCTTCACCTGGGACGCAGCGCGGCTGGACTCATGGCTGGCGGACCCTGGCGCGACCGTGCCTGGCACGCGCATGTTCGGCCGCGTGAAATCGGCCCAGGACAGGGCGGATCTGATCGCTTATCTGCGGAGCGTGAGCGGTCGCTGATCGCCGCCGTTCACTTGACATAAAGACATAAAGATATCTTTATGCGCTCATGAGTCTTTCGGCGGACCAGGCGGTCGATGTGTTGCGCGCGGCGGGCGAGCCGTCGCGCCTGCGTATCCTCGCCCTGCTGGCCCACGAGGAGTTGGCGGTGCTGGAGCTTTGCAAGGTTCTGGACCAAAGCCAGCCCCGTGTCTCGCGGCATCTGAAGCTCCTGGCCGAGGCCGGCTTGGTCGAGCGGTTCCCGGACGGCGCCTGGGTGTTCTATCGCCTCGTCGCGGGCGGGGACGCGCGGCGCCTGGCCGACGAGATGCTGCGCACCGTCGATCCCGCCGATCCGGTGCTGATCCGCGACGTGGAACGCCTTCAGGCCGTGCGCGCCGAGCGCTCGGCCGAGGCCGGCGAATACTTCGCCCGCAACGCCGCCCGCTGGGACGAGATCCGTTCGCTCTACGTGTCCGAGGCGGCGGTCGAGGCGGCGATCCTCAAGGCTGCGGGGCCTGGCCCGTTCAAGCGAATGGTGGACCTGGGTAGCGGCACGGGACGGATGCTTACCCTGCTAGGGCCGCATGCTGAGGCGGCCATGGGCCTCGACCTTTCGCAGCAGATGCTGAACATCGCCCGCACCCATGTGGCGGAGGCGGGCCTCGCCCGCTGCGAACTGCGCCATGGCGACATCTTCGGCACGCGCCTGCCGGGCCAGAGCGCTGACCTCGTGGTGGTCCACCAGGTGCTGCACTATCTGGGCGATCCCGCCGCCGCCGTGCGCGAGGCCGGGCGTCTGGTGGCCGAGGGCGGCCGGTTGATCATCGTCGACTTCGCGCCGCACAAGCTGGAGTTCCTGCGCGAGCAGCACCAGCACCGCCGCCTGGGCTTCGCCGAGCCGGAGATGGAGCGCTGGTTGCACGAGGCGGGCCTGGCCAAGGTCTCGGCCGTGGCCCTGCCGCCGGCCCGAGGCGACGGCCTGACCGTGAAGATCTGGACGGCCGAACGGGCCTACAATCCGCAAAGGAGCGCCGCATGAGCCCGCCGTCCGCCTTGGGGCCCGTCGCCCGCGCCGGGGCCGGCCTCGCCAAGCGCCCGAGCGTCTCGTTCGAGTTCTCGCCGCCCAAGACCCCGGAGGCGGAGGAGAGCCTGTGGGAGGCGATCCGCCGGCTCGAGCCGCTGAACCCGTCCTTCGTCTCGGTGACCTATGGCGCCGGCGGCTCCACGCGTGACCGCACGCACCGGACCGTCGTGCGCATGCTGAAGGAGACGCGCCTGCGTCCCGCCGCGCACCTGACCTGCGTCGAGGCCAGCCGCGCCGAGGTCGACGAGGTGGTGCAAGCCTATTGGGACGCCGGCATCCGGCACATCGTGGCCCTGCGCGGCGACCCGCCCGGCCAGATCGGCGGGGTCTATGTCCCGCGACCGGACGGCTATCTGAACGCCACCGAGCTCACCAGCGGCATCAAGGCGATCGCGCCCTTCGAGGTCAGCGTCAGCCTCTATCCGCAGGTGCATCCCGAGAGCCCGTCGGTCGACCACGACATCGACGTTCTGAAGGCCAAGATCGACGCCGGCGCCACGCGGGCGATCACCCAGTTCTTCTACGACATCGACAGCTTCCTGCGGTTCATGGATCGCGTGCGGAAGGCGGGCGTGACCATCCCGATCTCGCCGGGGATCATGCCGGTGTCGAACTTCAAGGGGCTGAAGAAGATGGCGGGGCCGGTCGGCATTCCGCTGCCAGGCTGGCTGGGCAATCTGTTCGAAGGCCTCGACAAGGACCCCGAGACGCGCCGCCTCATCGCCGCCTCGGTCGCCACCGAGATGTGCGCCCGCCTGGCCGAGGAGGGCTTCTCGGACTTCCACTTCTACACCCTCAACCGGGCCGACCTCGTCTATGCCATCTGCCGCGTGCTGGGCGTGCACGAGGAGCCGTCGAAACCTTCGGAGGCCGCCGCATGATGCGCGCTGAACGCATTGCGAAGCTTAAGGAAATCGCCAAGCAGCGAATCCTGATTCTCGACGGCTCCTGGGGCGTGATGTTCCAGAAGCGCAAGCTCGACGAGGCCGATTATCGGGGCGACCGGTTCGCCCGCCACAACGGCCAGCTCAAGGGCAACAACGACATTCTGTGCCTGACCCGGCCGGACATCGTGGCCGACCTGCATGACCAGTATTACGCCGCGGGCGCCGACATCTCGGAGACCAACACCTTCTCGGCGACCACCATCGCCCAGGCGGACTACGAGCTGCAGGGCGCGGTGCGCGACATCAATCTGGAGGGGGCCAAGATCGCCCGCGAGGTGGCTGACCGCTGGACGGCGAAGGAGCCGGGAAAGCCGCGCTTCGTGGCGGGCTCGATCGGCCCGCTGAACAAGATGCTCAGCATGTCGTCCGACGTGAACGATCCGGGCGCGCGCAGCGTGACCTTCGAAGAGGTCTACGAGGCCTATCGCGAGCAGATGATCGCCCTGCACGAGGGCGGGGTGGACCTGTTCCTGATCGAGACCATCACCGACACCCTGAACTGCAAGGCCGCGGTGAAGGCGATCCTCGACCTCGAGGACGAGGGCTATGAGCCCTTGCCGATCTGGATTAGCGGCACCATCACCGACCGCTCGGGCCGCACCCTGTCGGGCCAGACCGCCGAGGCCTTCTGGAACTCCGTGCGCCATGCCAAGCCGTTCGCGGTGGGCTTCAACTGCGCCCTGGGCGCGGAGCTCATGCGGCCGCACATCGCCGAGCTGGCCCGGGTCGCCGACACCCTGGTCTCGGCCTATCCGAACGCGGGGCTGCCCAACGCCTTCGGCGAATATGACGAGCAGCCGCACCAGACGAGCCATGAGCTCCACGAGTGGGCGGAGCAGGGGCTGGTGAACATCCTGGGCGGGTGCTGCGGGACGACGCCGGACCACATCGCCCATGTCGCCCAGGCCGTGGCGGGGGTGAAGCCGCGCGCCGTGCCGGAACGCCCCAAGGCCATGCGGCTGGCGGGCCTGGAGCCGTTCGAGCTCGCGTGATGCTGAAGACGATCCTGTTCGGCGGGACCAACCGCGAGCGCCTGGTGTCCGTCGCCAGCGCCCAGGCCGTGGCCGCCGCCCTGCCCGACGCCGACCTGTGGTTCCAGGCGCCTGACGGCCGCGTGCATGAGGCCGATCGCGAGAAGCTCCTCGCCCACCAGCGGCCGTTCGAGCTCGACTTTCCGGCCGATGGCGCCCTGGTCGGCGAGATCGAGATCGCGCTGGACCGCGCCGCTTCCGAAGGGCGCGTGCTGATCCTGGCCCAGCATGGCGGCGCCGCCGAGAACGGCGACCTCGCCAAGCTCGCCGAGGCGCGCCGCGTGGCCTTCACCGGTTCCGGCGCGGCCGCCAGCAAGCTCGCCTTCGACAAGGCCGCGACCAAGGCGGTGGTCTCCAAGCAGGGCGTCGCCGTGCCACCGACCGTCTCGGTCGAAACGGCGGCCGAAGACTTTGCGCGGATCGGCCGGCTGGTCGCCAAGCCAGTCGCCGAAGGTTCGAGCTACGGCCTGATCTTCGTCAACGGCCCCGAGGACCTGGAGCGGCTGGCCGCGGCGGCGAAGCGCGAGGCCTACCTCGTCGAGCCGTTCATCGCCGGGTCGGAGGCGACCTGCGCGGTGCTGGAACAGGCCGACGGCTCGCTGATCGCCCTGCCGCCGATCGAGATCGTGCCGGGGGAAGGGGCCTTCGACTACAAGGGCAAGTACCTGACCTCGACCACCCAGGAGATCTGCCCCGCCCGGTTCGCGCCGCAGGTCAACGCCGCCTTGCAAGCCGGAGCGCTCGCAGCCCACAAGGCCGTCGGCGCGCGGGGCTATTCGCGGAGCGACTTCATCGTCACGCCGTCGGGCGTCGTGTTCCTCGAGATCAATACGCTGCCCGGCCTGACCAAGGCCTCGCTCTATCCGAAGGCGCTCGGCGTCCAGGGCATCGCCTTCCCCGACTTCCTCGCCGGCCAGATCGCCCTGGCCGCGCGCCGCTACGCTTAAGAGCCTGATTTCATGAGACCCATCTTCGTCAATGTCGGGGAGCGGACCAATGTCACGGGCTCGGCCAAGTTCCGGAAACTGATCGCCGAGGGCGAATATTCCGAGGCCCTGTCGGTCGCGCGACAGCAGGTCGAAGCGGGGGCTTCGATCATTGACGTGAATATGGACGAAGGCCTGCTGGACTCAGCTAAGGCCATGAAAACGTTCCTGAATCTGATCGCCGCGGAGCCGGACATCGCCAAGGTGCCGGTCATGATCGACAGCTCCAAGTGGGAGGTGATCGAGGCCGGGCTGCGCTGCGTCCAGGGCAAGACGATCGTCAATTCGATCTCGATGAAGGAAGGCGAGGCCAAGTTCATCGAGCAGGCCAAGGCCTGCCTGCGCTACGGCGCCGCCGTGGTGGTCATGGCCTTCGACGAGGTCGGCCAGGCCGACACCGCCCAGCGCAAGGTCGAGATCTGCCAGCGCGCCTACAGGATCCTGACCGAGGAGGTCGGCTTCCCGCCCGAGGACATCATCTTCGACCCCAACATCTTCGCCGTGGCGACGGGGATCGAGGAGCACGACAACTATGCCGTTGATTTCATTGAAGCAACGCGGCGGATAAAGCAGACGCTTCCCTATGCCCGGGTCTCCGGCGGCGTCTCCAACGTCTCCTTCAGCTTCCGCGGCAACGAGCCCGTCCGCCGGGCGATCCACTCGGTGTTCCTCTACCACGCCATCGCCGCGGGCATGGACATGGGCATCGTCAACGCCGGCGACCTGCCGGTCTATGACGACATCCCGGCCGAGCTGCGCGTGGCGGTCGAGGACGTGATCCTGAACCGCGCCCAGCGCGACCCCAACCCCTCCAACACCGACCGGCTGGTCGAGCTGGCCCCCAAGC
>CAMFIW010000166.1 GCA_945952355.1 uncultured Phenylobacterium sp.
GTCGGACAGGAACATGTGGTTCGCGGGCCCCGCTAGACGCGTCCCCACGGCGGGCCGCCCCGCCACCCTGCGCCTCGGCTTCTCGCTGGCGCCGGGCATGCGCGTGGGCCTCTATGGCGGCTCGTTCAACCCGGCCCATGAGGGCCATGCCCACGTGGCCGAGACCGCGCGCCGCCGGCTGGGGCTCGACAAGGTCATCTGGCTGGTCAGCCCCCAGAACCCACTTAAGTCGAGCCATGAGCTGGCGAGCCAGGCGGATCGCATCAAGGGCGCCCAGGCCGTCGCCCAGGGGCCCGCCATGATCGTGTCCGGGATCGAGACCCAGATCGGCACCCGGTACACCATCGATACGCTTCGGGTGCTGAAGGCCCGCTTTCCGGGCGTGAAGTTCGTCTGGATCATGGGCGCCGACAGCCTGGCGAGCTTCCACCGTTGGCGGGGCTGGACCCAGATCATGGCCGAGGTCCCGGTCGCCGTCGTCTCGCGGCCCTGGATCTCGCTCAAGAGCCGCTCCTCGCCCGCAGCCCGCCGCTTCGCCCGCAGCCGCCTGTCCTCGGCTCAGGCGCGTGGCCTGCCGGATACCGTTCCGCCCGCCTGGGTGTTCCTGCGCGGACCGCTGAATTTCCAGTCGTCGACCGCCCTCAGGGAGCGGATGCGACAGGGCCGAACGCCGCGGGCTTGAAGACTTCGCGCGCGCGGGCTGACCGGACGGGGATTCCATGCTATGCACCCCGCCTAGCGAGGCAACAAAGGAGCGACCCCGCTGAGCCCTGACCCTGCGCCTAGCGCGCAACGCGCCCCGGCCCCGTCGGCCGAAGGCGACCCCCAGCAGCGGATCACCGCCCTGGAGGACATGATCCTGGCCCGTCTGGACGACGACAAGGCGCAGGACGTCGTTTTCATCGACCTCAAAGGCAAGAGCGCCGTCGCCGACGGCCTGATCGTCGCGTCCGGACGGTCGCACCGTCATGTCGGCGCCATGGCCGATCACCTGCTGCGAGCCCTCAAGGACGAGGGCTACGGCAAGGCCCGCGTCGAAGGCATGCCGCATTGCGACTGGGTGCTGATCGACACCGGGGACGTGATCGTCCACCTGTTCCGGCCCGAAGTCCGCAGCTTCTACAACATCGAGAAGATCTGGTCGGTCGAGCCGCCGGTCCGCGCCGCCATCTCTTGAGGCTGGTGCTGCTGGCGGTCGGCCGCCTGCCGCGGTCGCCCGAGGTCGAACTGGTCAAGACCTATGTCGACCGCGCAACCGCGGCCGGGCGATCCCTGGGCCTCGGTCCCGTCGAGGTGATCGAGGTCGAAGGCCGCAAGCCCGGCAAGGCCGCCGAGGCCGAGGCCCTCCGCGCCCACCTTGCCGACTCCCACGTCATCGCCTGCGACGAACGCGGGACGGCTCGGACTTCCCGCGACTTCGCCGGACTGATCGGGCGCTTGCGCGACGATGGCGTGCGCCGGCTGGTGCTGATGATTGGCGGAGCCGACGGCCTCGATCCGGTCCTGGTCGCGGAAGCGAACGGCAAGCTCGCCTTCGGGCCGCAGACCTGGCCTCACGCCCTCGTGCGCGCCATGCTGGCCGAACAAGTCTACCGTGCCGTGACGATCCTGGCGGGAGGCCCCTATCACCGCGATTGAGGCGAGACCCTTGCGCCCCCGGCGTCGTCTGGCGGTCGGACTGATCGCGGCGGCGGGCCTGGCCGGCGCCGCCGCGCTCGCCTGGGCCCAGGAGAACCGCGCGCGGCTCGAGAAGCTCAACATGCGCGAGGTCGCGCTGAACGCGGAGCAGGGCCGGAACCTCAACCGCTTCGCCCGCCTGCTCACGGTTCTGGAGCGCTATCGCCGCGACCCGCCGCCCGCCCTGCTCGTCAGCCCGCGCGACGCCGTGGACGCGGCCCGAGCCGCCATACTGGTCAAGGCGATCACCCCGGAGCTGGAGCGCCGCGCTAAGGTCTACGCCGTCCAGGCGCGAGAGATCGCTCGCCAGAGACGCCTGGCCGCCGTGGCCAACGAAAACCTTTTCACCGCCGACAGCACCGCCGCCGACCATCATCTCACCCCAGGATCCGGCCCGGTCGATCTGAAGTCCGGCCTGGCGGATCAACCGGTGACCCTGCCCGCCAGCCTCATGCCGCCGACCGCGGGACCGATCATTCACCGCTTCGGACAGGCCCTGGCGGGCGGCGGGCGCGCGAACGGCCTGACCATCCTTGCCGCCTCCCACGCGAAGGTGAATGCGCCCGCCGCCGGGACTGTCCAATATGTAGGCCCGGTTAAGGGTTGGGGGGTCATATTGATCTTGCGGCTGTCCGGCGGATGCCATCTGGTGTTGGCTGGTCTGGACCGGGCGAACGTCGGTCTCGGACAATCCGTCGCGGCCGGGGCGCCTGTCGGAGACATGCCGGATGGGCGACAAACGGCGGCGGAACTCTATCTCGAGGTCCGCGAGCGCGGGGAGCCGATCGATCCCGGGCGCTGGTTGAAGGTGGAAGCCGGCTGAAGACCGGCAGGGGCGTTGAACTTTCGGACCGCCGGAACGGTCCGCGACGAACGTGAACGCTTTAGGCGGCCTAATTCCGCCGCAAGGGAGCCCTAGGGCCAGGTTATGAAGAAGTATCTCCTCATCGGTGTCTCGGCCTTCGTGCTCGGCGCGGGCTCCATGGCCTATGTGAGCCAGCAGGCGATGGCCGCGGCCCAGCCCCGGGCCAAGACCTACAAGATGCTGGAGTTGTTCGGCGACGTTCTCGACACGGTCGAGCGTCAATACGTCACCGAGGTCGACGACAAGAAGCTGATCGAGGCGGCCATCGACGGCATGCTCACCTCGCTCGACCCGCATTCGGGCTACCTGAATCCCGAAAGCTTCGACGACATGCGCGACCAGACGCGGGGCGAATACGGCGGCCTGGGCATCGAGGTCACCAGCGAGGACGGCGTGGTCAAGGTGATCTCGCCGATGGACGGTACGCCCGCCTTCAAGGCGGGCATCAAGGCCGGCGACTTCATCACAGCGGTGAACGGCGAGAGCGTGCTGGGCCTGTCGGTCTCCGATGCGGTGAAGCAGATGCGCGGCAAGCCCGGCGAGACGGTCACCCTGACCATCGCCCGCGAGAAGACCGACCCCTTCGACGTGAAGCTGGTGCGCGAGGTCATCAAGACCAAGTCGGCCACCGCCAAGCTGGAAGGCGACTACGGCTACCTTCGCATCTCCGCCTTCAACGAGAAGACCACCGACGAGGCTGAGGCCGCCTTCGCCGACATCAAGGCGAAGAACCCCAAGATGAAGGGGCTGATCCTCGACCTGCGCAACAATCCGGGCGGCCTGCTCGACCAGGCGGTCGGCGTCTCCGACCTGTTCCTGGACGGCGGCGAGATCGTCTCCCAGCGCGGCCGCGACCCGCGCGATGTCGAGCGCTACAACGCCCGGCCCGGCGACATCACCAATGGCATGCCGATCGTGGTCCTGATCAATTCCGGCACCGCCTCGGCCGCCGAGATCGTCTCCGGCGCCCTGCAGGACCGCAAGCGCGCGGAAGTGGTCGGCCTGACCAGCTTCGGCAAGGGCTCGGTCCAGACCGTGATCCCGTTGCGGGGCGGCGCCGACGGTGCGCTGAAGCTCACCACGGCGCGTTACTACACGCCGTCGGGCGCATCGATCCAGAAGACCGGCATCATTCCGAACCTCGAGGTGGCCGAGACCAAGGACGAGGCCCAGGCCGTCGCCAACCGCGCCTTCCAGTTCTCGGAAGCCTCGTTCCGCAACGCGTTGAACGCCCAGGAGGGCAAGACCCGCGTCGGCGCTCACGAGCCGGCGGAGGCCCCGCCGAACGACTTCGACACCAAGACCGGCGACTTCCAGCTCGCCCGCGCCAAGGACGTCCTGAAGTACGGCTCGGTCGCCGCCACTCCGAAGATGCCGCACCCGACCGCGCGCCTCGCCGAGGTGGTCGGCGTCAAATCGACGCCGAAACTCGACCCCCATCCGGTTCCGGTCGCGAAGTAGGGCCGCGGCTTCACGCGCCTCTCCCTCCGAGACGAGAGGACGAGGATCGCCGCTGCGCTAAGCTTTCGCCGACCACGGCGCGGCGGCCGGCTGGAACAGTTCGACCACATTGCCCGATGGGTCTTCCGCCAGGATCTGCGAGCCGCCCGGCCCGCTCAGGATTTCGTTGCGGAACTTGACCCCCGCCCCACGCAAGCGCTCCACCTCCGCACCAATATCCTCGACAATGATCTGGAAGCGGTTCCAGCCACCCGCCACGGGCTGGCGTCCGTCCGGCATCGGCCGTCCCGCCGAACTGGTCCGACCACTCAGCAGCAGGCGCAGGGGTCCCTTCTCGACCGAGGCGAAGGCCGGCGCGGCGCTCATCACCGTGCTGAATCCGAAGTTGCCGACGTACCAGTCGACGCAGGCCTGCACGTCCTCGACCATGTAACGCACGTTCACGGCAGTCTCGCTCATGGGGTTTCTCCAGGGGTGTTGGGCGCCAAGGCCCGCCGCAGTAGGGCTTGAAGCGCCGGAATGACGGCATCGCGCGCCGCGCCGCCAGCCACCGCATCGGCGGCTTCGTGGATGGCGGCGAACAGCAGCCGCGCCGTGGGCTCGGGGTCGACCGGGCCGAAGGCGTCGGCCTCTTGCCCCGCACGGATCACGGCGACCAGCCGCTGAACGCCGTTGTCGGCGAGGGGCCGCCGTTCGGCGAACTCTGAATGGAAGATCGTCTCCCCGAGCGTGCGCCGCGACAGCGTGAAATCGATGAAGGCGGCCGCCTGGGCCTCCACCAGGGCGGGCCAGTCCACCGGGCCGTCAACTTCCGTAGGCTGCGGATGGGCCGTGTCGAACGCCGATACGAGCCGGCCGCGCACGGTCTCCAGGAGGTCGTCCCAGGTTGGGAAGTAGAGGAAGAATGTGCCCTTCGCGACACCGGCCTCGCGCACCACGTCCTCGACTCGCACGTTTGGGCCGTGGGCCTGCAAGAGTCGCTCCGCCGCCTCGACGATTTCTCGCTTTCGCTGCTCGGGTTGCAGGCGACGACGTGGTGGTCGGTCCATCCGGAGCTCCTAATGACCGCGAGTCATTAATTACTGACCAGCGGTCAGTGTCAAGCCGCCATCAGGACGATCCCCCGAATTAAGCCCTTCATTAACCATGTTCGCGGAGGCTCGCCGGCGGAGGCCTGCATATGTTTTCCAAGCGCAACCTGAACCCCGTCGCGGCGGCGCCGACGCCGGGCTTCGACGCCGCCGGGCTTTTCGGCCGCGCCATCGCCAATCCGTATGTCGGGGCGGGCGCGGCGGCGGCCCTGTTTCTCGCGACAGGCCTCGGCGTGATCGCCCTGCTGGGCTACCCCCACGCCGGCAACCCGACCGTGCGCATCTCGCTCGCCAAGGTCGCCTCGATGGCCGCACCCCCCGGCTGGCGCGAGGCGCTCTCCGCCGAGCATCCCGGCGGACCGGTGGTGACCGAGGACATCTACCGCCTGTCCGAGGCGCCGATTCCGGCCGGCGCATACAATGGCGAGGCCACAATCACCATGCCCGGCGGCCATACCTTCAGGACGGCCGATCCCCTACCGCAGGCGCCGATCGCCGGCATGACCGCCCCCGGGCCGGGCGGTCTTCTGCCGATCATCGCGCAGGACGGCCGAACGCCCGCCCAGGCCTATTCGCGCCCCTTCACCTCCAACGGCCGGCCCAAGGTCGCCCTGGTCATCGGCGGTCTCGGCCTCAACGCCACCGCGACCCGTCAAGCCATCGAGCAGTTGCCCCCCGAGGTCACGCTGTCCTTCGTGCCCTATGCCGAGGGTCTGCAGGGCTGGATCGACCTGGCGCGCGCCAATGGCCACGAGGTGCTGCTCGAAGCGCCGATGGAGCCGGTCGACTATCCGCAGAACGATCCAGGCCCCTACACGCTGATGGCCGAGGCCCAGGGGCCCGAAACGGTGAAGAAGCTGGAGTGGCTGCTCAGCCGGGCGACCGGCTACTTCGGCGTCACCAACTATCTGGGCTCGCGCTTCGTCGGCTCGGACGGCGCCATGGGCGCCTTCTCCAGCGCGCTCAAGGGCCGGGGCCTGGCCTTCATCGACGACGGCTCGGCCGCGAAGCGCGGCGGCGGCCTGCCTCGCGCCTCCGCGGACCGCATCATCGACGACCAGCTCTCGAAGGATTCCATCGACCAGCAGCTCCTGGCGCTGGAGGCCGGCGCCCTGCAGCACGGCCAGGCGCTGGGCTCCGGCTTCGCCTATCCGGTGACGCTCACCCAGGTCGCCGCCTGGGCCCAGTCGGTGGAAACGCGCGGCTACCAGCTCGCCCCGGCCTCGGCCCTGACCGTCCGTCGATGAGCGACCTTGCGGCCTACCGCCCCAATGTCGGGGTGGTGCTGTTCCACCCGGACGGCCGCGTCTGGCTGGGGCGGCGCGCGGCCACGCCGGGGCCCTACAACTGGCAATTTCCGCAGGGCGGCGTCGACGACGGTGAGGACCTCGAAGCCGCGGCCCTGCGCGAGCTGGCCGAGGAGACGGGCGTGCGCACCACCGCCGTCCTGGGCCGCACGGACGGCTGGCTCACCTACGACTTTCCGCCCGAGCACACGGGTTCGAAGATCGCCAAGGGCTGGAA
>CAMFIW010000167.1 GCA_945952355.1 uncultured Phenylobacterium sp.
GATCGGGGGCAACATGGACTACTTCATGGGCCACGGGGTCTGGCCGATCTCGAGCTACCGCCCCGACGTCGCCGCGCTGAAGGCCGGATCGCCGCGCATCGAGGTCGGGGTCGGGGCCGAGTCCGCCGGCGAGGTGGCGCACAAGGCCGGCCTCGCCCTGGCGCAGGCGCTGGAGCGCCCGGCCGTGACCTTCCCCGGAGACCATGGTGGCTTCGGCGCGCACCAGGCCGCCTTCGCCAAGGTGCTGGACGAGGTGCTGCGCGCCTAGCGGCCCATGACCTCCAGCACCGCCAGCGTCATGGCCTCGACGCCGGTGCGGATCGACGGCTCGGGGTCGGGTGCGAAATAGGGATTGTGGTTGCCGGCCAGGGTCTCGCCCTTGGCCTTGGCCGCCTCGATCCGTTTGGGGTCGTAGCCGCCGATGCCGAAGAACAGCGAAGGCACGCCGGCGATGATGAATTCCGAATAGTCCTCGCTGGCCGGACCGGGTCCGGGCGACAGCTCGGCCTTGTCGCCAAACGCCTGCTTGAAGACCCCGCCGACCCGGTCGGCCAGGCCCTGGTCGTTGACCACCGCGCGGCCGCCGACCTTGATGTCGATGTCGGGCTTGGGCGCGCCGGCCATCTCGGCCACGGCGTTGGCGGTGCGATTGACGCCGTCGAGCAGCTTGGCCCGCACGCCGGGATCGTAGCTGCGAATGGTGCCGCGGATCAGCGCCTGGTCGGGGATGATGTTGCCGGCGCTGCCCGCCTGCAGGGCGCCGATGGTGATGACGCCGAACTGGTTGGCGTCCTTCTCGCGGCTGATGACGGTCTGGACATCGACGACGAAGCGGGCCGCCTGGACCACCGGGTCGATGGTCAGGCTGGGCATGGAGCCATGGCCGCCCTTGCCCTTGAACAGGATCTCCAGGCTGTCGGAGCTCGAACTGTTGACGCCGCCACGATATGAGACTGTGCCGGCCGGTCCTGGCCCGACGTGCAGGGCGAAGCCGATGTCCGGCTTGCCGAACCGCTCATAGAGCTTGTCGGCCAGCATGGCCCGCGCGCCGAGCGTCGTCTCCTCGGCGGGCTGGCCGATGAACATCAGCGTGCCGCGCCACTTGGACTTCATGGCCACAAGGGCCTGGGCCGTCCCGACCCAGGAGGCCATGTGGATGTCGTGGCCGCAGCTGTGGTCGACCGGGGTCGGCTTGCCGTTCCAGTTGGTCACGACGTGGCTGGCATAGGGCAGACCCGTCTTTTCCTCCATCGGGAGGGCGTCGAGCTCCGTGCGCACCAGGACCAGCGGCCCGGGGCCATTCTTGTAGATGGCGACGATGCCGGTGCCGCCGAGGTGCTCGGTCACCTCGAAGCCCAGGGCGCGCATCTCGCCGGCCAGCTTGGCGGCCGTCCGCGTCTCCTGCATGCCGAGCTCGGGGTTCTGGTGGATGTCCTTATAGAGGGCGTCCAGGTGCGGGTAGGTCTTGGCGAGCTGGGCGTCGACCGCCGCCTTGTTCGCCGCGACATTGCCCGCGGCCTGGGCGGAGCCGGCGGCGAGAAGGGCGAGAACCGTCAGCGAGACGGCGAGGCGGCGTGGGGACATCGAGGCTGCTCCTGAACAAGAAGCCTCACCATAGCCGTCCGGGGGCGGAGGACGCCAAGCCCTTGCGATCGAATTCCGCGCGCGATGGCGTCGCAGCGCCGATTCCGGGCGCTCAGAACTTGGCCCGGCCTTCCTCGATCTTGGTGAAGCCGGCCTTGGTCAGCTTCTGATAGCCCTTGTCCGGATCCTTCATGAACAGCGGCCCCTTGATCTTGCCGGGGTCGAAGCCGTCGGCCACGAGGTCGAGCTTGCGGTACTTGAAGGTGCCCGTGGTCTCGATGGCCGGCAGAATGCGCACGAACACCGGCTGGGCGTAGGGTGGCAGCTCGCGGGCGACGTATTCGCCGAAGGCGGCGATATCGAACCTGTCGTCGACGACCAGGCCGGCCATGCCCGCACGGCCCTCCGCGCCTGGGAGCTCCACGCCATAGACGTTGGCCTCGACCACGCCCTCGATCGCCTGCAGCCGTTCGGCCACCTCGCCGGTCGAAACGTTCTCGCCCTTCCAGCGGAACGTGTCGCCGATCCTGTCGATGAAATAGAAATAGCCGTCGCTGTCGGTGCGCATCAGGTCGCCGGTGCGGAACCAGGCGTCGCCACGTTCGAACACGTCGTGCAGAACCTTCTTCTCCGAGGCGGCCTTGTCGACATATCCGGCATACTCGCTGCGCGCGTCGCCGGAGCTGATCTTGCCGACGCACTCGCCCACCTGGCCGGGGCCGGCCTCGATGCACAGGCCGTTGGCGGCCCGCACCGGCGTCTCGGCTTCGACGTCGAACTGGACCAGCCGCATGTTCAGCTTGTCCTTCAGCCACTTCGGGGCCCGGCCGATCGCGCCGACCTTGCCGTCGAAGTTGAACATCGAGACGTTGCCCTCAGTGGAGCCGTAGAACTCCAGGATCTCCGGGATGCGGAACCGCGACTTCATCTCCGCCCAGACGTCGGCTCGCAGACCATTGCCGAAGGCCAGCCGGATCCTGTGGCGCCCCTCCTCGTCCTGCGGCGGGTGGTTCACCAGGTAGCGGCACAGTTCACCGATATAGACGAACATCGTGCACTCCTCGGCCACCACCTCGGGCCAGAAGTGGCTGGCGGAGAATTTGCGGCGGATCACCGCCGAGCCGCCGTTCAGCAGCGCCGCGCCCAGGCCGCAGAGCCCACCGGTGGCGTGATAGAGCGGCAAGGTCACGTAGACCCGGTCCTTCTCCGTCGCGCCTGTCGCGCCGGCGAAGCCGCGCATGTAGAGCTGGGCGCGCATATGGGTGATGCGGGCCGCCTTGGGCAGTCCGGTGGTGCCCGAAGTATAGATCAGCAGCGCCGTGTCGTGCGCCGTCATGCCGTCGCGCACCGAGCGGTCCGGCGGCAGCTGGCTGCAGCTCTTCAGCGCCTGGACGAGATCGCGCTGGTCGCCGTGGGCCGGCCCCAGCACCCATTGCTGCATAGGCTTCTCGAGCAGGGCCTTGGCAGCTTCGAAGACCGGCGAGGTCTCGGTGTCGACGATCACCTGGGCGGCGCCCGAGATGTTCAGGCAGTGCGCGAGCGCGGCGCCCGAGAGCTGGTTGTTGATCAGGGCGGTGACGACGCCCAGCTTGGACAGCCCGTACCAGATCGGGAAGTATTCCAGCCGGTTGGGCATGAACAGCGCCACCACCGCGCCCCTGCGAAGGTTCAGGCTGCGCGCCCAGTGGGCGTAGCGATTGGCGACCGCATCCATCTCGCCATAGGTGAGGTTGCGCCCCTCGAAAGTCAGGGCGGGGCGCTCGCGCCACTCGGTCACGGCGGCCTGGATGTCGTCGCATACGAGGTTGTCGGAGCCCGGCGCGATCGATTTCACGCGCTTGAGCGTTCGGTTGAGACCGCGAGTGAAGCGCCAATCACGCTCAAGCCTGGCCCTGATACGCATGCCTTCCCTCCGACGCACGCCCACCTTGCGGGGGCGCCGCGATGGCGGTCAAGCGGGGCCTTGGCGCCACGCCGCCGCACACGTCACAGTCGACCCCCGCCGTGGCGCCGAGGACTCACCTGAGGTGGCGGAAGCGCCTGTCTCTCGGGCGATCAGGCCGCGCGTCAAGCACGGCGGCGGAATCTGGCGCCATTGTGTCAAGAATTGACACAAGTCTGGCGCGACATTGGAAGTATATTGGCGAACGCTCTCGGTTCATTGAGCTTAGCCAAAGAATTTTTTTGTGAACGCAACCCAATATAATTCAAGGAACTGAGGCTCCCTGGACACAGCTTCACCAGACCGAATCGCAAGAAAATCGGAACGCTGGCCGCCAGACATCGTTTTCCCTGCCGACCAAATTACGGGAGGTCCGAAAATGACTGCCGACTATGGCGCCTTTAGCCGCCCCACCTTCACCGCCGACGACTTCGAACGCGAAGAGATCGAGTCTGACGGCCCCATGTTCGCGACGCCGATTTATGCGCAGCGGACGTCAACTCGCCGCAGCGGGACCAGCCCCGCCCTGATCGGCGGCGTGGCGCTCGCCCTGGCCGTCGCGGCAGGCGCCGGCGTCTATCTGATGAACCAGAATGGCGAGGCCACCGTGGCCTCGACCAAGCCGGTTCCGGTGCAGACTGTGCCCGCGGCGACCCCGTCGCCGGCCCAGATGGCCGCCAACACCGTCCAGCCGGTCAACCCAACGCCGAGCATGGCGCCGGAAGCCCCGAAGGCGCCGGCCGTGACCACGAGTTCGCGGGTCAGCACGAGCGTGACGCCGACCCGCGTCGCCCGGGCTCGCCCGGCGCAGGCTCCGGCCAGCGCGGCCTCGGCCAGCGGCGTGGACGCCAGCGCGACCCTGCCGGCTTCGCCCCAGGCCTACGCACCTTCGGCCTCGACGCCCCCGGCTCCGCCCGCGGATGTCGCTCCCACGGCGCCGACCGTCCAGGCCCAGCCGGTGAATCCGGAGCCGCAGGTCACGCCGCAAGCGCCGGCTCCGAGCGTGCCTGAGGCCAGCGCGCCGCAGCCCCAGGTCTAACCAGACCACACGCCTTGCCGGAGCCCTCCCCTCTCACCGGCCAGGCGAACTGGAACGGCCCCGTCGCCAGGCGGGGCCGTTCTCTTTGGGGGCCCGCGCTCCCATGCCGCATCGCGAATCGTCCGCATACATGGCAAACGCCGCGACCATCCTCCTCATTTCCTGGTCCGGAACGCCGTATGCAAAAGTACGTCTTCTCCCAGTTCGGCGCCGAATGGGCGTCGGCCGCCTTGGTGTTCATCGTCAGCATGATCGCCGGGCGCATGGCCGCGGATGGGATGAACCTCGTGCAGTGGGCGGGCGCGGCGACGGCGGTGCTAGGGTCGATCACCGTGGCGGTGGCGGTGCGAGTCTGGACACCCGAGCGCCGGCAAGCCTAGCACGCGAGCGCAGCTCGCCTGTGGCGGGACGTCGCAGAACCACACCTGGCATCTTATCTTTACCCCGTCCCCTCACGATATGGGGTGACGACGACATTCCAGGGGGGCATTGGAGAATCCATGCTCAGTAAAGTGTTCTCCCAGAAGGCCGCCGAGTACGGCACGGGCGTTCTGGTCTTTGTTTCCGCGGGTCTCGCCGGCCACCAGGCCGCGCATGGCATGACGCAGCCCCAGCTGATGGGCGCGGCGACCGCGATCCTCGGCTCGGTGATGGCCGCCGTGATGGTGCGCCTGTGGCCAACCGACGGCCCGCGCATCCCGATCCGCATCAAGATCCGCAAGGACGACTGAGCGATCCTCCGCGCCTAGTCGGCGTGGACATCCACCCCCATGGCGGTCAGCAGGCGATACTGCTGGTCGCCATTAATCTTCAGACCGGCATGACTGCCCAGCGCGGCAAGGTCGAGCCCGCTGACCTCGGCGCCTCGAAGGTCTGCGCGCGCCAGTTTCAAGCCTGAGGTCATGGCCTGGAACAGGTCGGCCTCACGCAGGTCGCAGCCCTCGAAGTCGGCGTCGCGCAGATCGGCCTCGCGGAACGAACAGCGGTTGAAGTCGCCCTCGGGCAGGCGCAGTTCCGCCAGGTCCGCCAGCTCCAGATTGCATCCGCCAAAACTTCCGGCCCAGCGCACGACATTGCGTCCCAACGCCTTGCCGAAATCGGCCTTGGTGAAGGACGCGCCGCGCAGGTTGCAGGTCTCGAAACCCGCCGCGTAGAGACCCACCCGGTCGAAGCGGGCGAAAGACAGATCGCAGCGGCGGAACCGCGCCTCGTCCATCCGTCCGAAGGCGAACTGGGTCCCCTGGCGCTCGGCGGACAGCACGCAGTCTTCGAACACCGCCTCACGCAGCTCCGCGTGGGCGAAACGGCAGCGGATCAGCCGGCAGCCGGTGAACCGCGCGCCCTCCAGGCCAGTGCTGGAGAACTGCACTTCCTCGAACCTGCACTCGTGGAAGACCGCGTCGGTGAGGTCGAGGTCGGTGAAGTCGCGATCGGAGAGGTCCTCTCCATTGATCGAGGCGCCGGCTTTCAGGTCCATCGTGCGCTCCCCCGCTTCCGGCCAGCGATCAGCCGTCGGTCTTGACGTAGACCTCCCCGCCGCCGGCGCGGAACTTCTGGGCCATATCCGCCATGCCCTGATCGACATCGTTCTGCTGGGCCGCGGCGTCGCGGATTTCCTGGCTGATCTTCATCGAGCAGAACTTGGGGCCGCACATCGAGCAGAAGTGGGCGGTCTTGAAGGCCTCCTTCGGCAGACTCTCGTCGTGGTATTCGCGTGCGGTCTCGGGATCGAGGCCCAGGTTGAACTGGTCTTCCCAGCGGAACTCGAACCGGGCGCGGGAAAGCGCGTCGTCCCAGGTGCGTGCGCCGGGGTGGCCCTTGGCGAGGTCGGCGGCGTGGGCGGCGATCTTGTAGGTGATCACGCCCTGCTTCACGTCCTCGCGGTCCGGCAGGCCAAGGTGCTCCTTGGGCGTGACGTAGCAGAGCATGGCGCAGCCGAACCAGCCGATCATGGCCGCGCCGATGCCGCTGGTGATGTGGTCGTAGCCCGGTGCGATGTCGGTGGTGAGCGGGCCCAAGGTGTAGAACGGCGCCTCGCCGC
>CAMFIW010000168.1 GCA_945952355.1 uncultured Phenylobacterium sp.
TCCGGTCGACGCCGACGCGCAGGGCTTCGCGCTCGACCTATCGCACGGCGGCGCCGATCCGGCGGACGCCGACTTCACCGACTACTGACACCGTCTTCGCGCCAGACAGGAACCCAGACGATGCGTTTCACGATCAAACTGAAGTTGGTCGCCGCCTTCGCCGCGATCATCGGCCTCCTGGTCATCGCGACCGGCTTCGGGATCGAGGCCTTGGCCAAGATCAACGATCAGGGCGACGCCGTCCTGGCCGGACCCGTCGCCCGCCTGGAGGCGGCGCAGCAGCTGAACATCCACCTGCTGAACGTCGTGCGCGCGGAGAAGAACATGCTGCTGAGCGACCAGCCGCAGCAGCGCAAGGACCTGCAGTCGACGATCGCCAAGGAGCAGCACGAGTTCGACACGTTGCTGGAGAAGACCAAGGCGATCGCTTCGGTGGAAGGCAAGCCGAAGTGGACCGCGCTGGGCCAGGACTGGGCCCGGCTGATGGAGGTCCATCACCGCATCGTCGCGCTGATCGACGCTGGCCAGCAGGCTCAGGCCGCGGCGATGTCGATGGGCGAAGGCCGGCAGCAGGTCATCGCGGCCTCGGCCACGGTGCAGGAACTGGTTGACCTGTCGCACGCCCAGCTTGAGGCCTCGAGCGCCCAGATCGACAAGGACTACGACAGCACCCTGCGACTGCTGGTCGGCGTGGCCGTGGTGTCGGTGCTGATCGCCGCGGGCGCCGCGTTCTGGATCTCCTGGACGGTCAGCAAGGGCCTGAGCCGAGCGGGGCGGGCGGTAGCCGAGGTGGCCGACGGCGACCTCACCAAGACGGTCGAGATCACCAGCCGCGACGAGATCGGCGACTTGCTCGGCCATGTGAACCTGATGATCGAGCGGCTGCGCGGCGTTGTGGCGGATGCGATCTCGGCGTCGGAGAACGTGTCGTCGGGAAGCCAGGAGCTTTCGGCGGCGTCGGAGCAGGTGAGCCAGGGTGCGACGGAGCAGGCGTCGTCGGCCGAGGAGGCGTCTGCGTCGATGGAGCAGATGGCGGCGAACATCAAGCAGAACGCCGACAATGCGGCCCAGACCGAGAAGATCGCGCGCCAGTCGTCGAAGGACGCGGAGGTGTCGGGCGAGGCGGTGCGCCGAGCGGTGGACGCGATGCAGACCATCGCCGAGAAGATCACCATCGTTCAGGAGATCGCGCGTCAGACGGACCTTCTGGCCCTGAACGCGGCGGTGGAAGCCGCCCGGGCCGGGGAGCACGGCAAGGGCTTCGCGGTGGTGGCGTCCGAGGTGCGCAAGCTGGCGGAGCGGTCGCAGACCGCCTCGACGGAGATCGGCGCGCTTTCGTCGGACACGGTGAAGGCGGCGCAGCAGGCCGGCGAGATGCTGGCGAGCCTGGTGCCGGACATCCGCAAGACCGCCGAGCTGGTGGCCGAGATCAGCGCCGCCTGCCGCGAACAGGACATCGGCGCCAGCCAGATCAACGAAGCGATCCAGCAGCTCGACAAGGTCACCCAACAGAACGCCTCGGCCTCCGAGGAGATGAGCGCCACCTCCGAGGAACTCGCCGCCCAGGCCGAGGAACTCCAGGCCTCCATCGCCTATTTCCGCACCGAAGCCAGCGGCGGCTCGGCTCGCCGGCCCGCGGCCTCGGCGCAGCGGGCCTCGCACGCCGCGTCTCCCGCCGCCGGGGCCCGCAAGCCCGCGCTTCAGGTCCGCAGCCACCCGGTCGCCGCGCAGCAGGCGCTCGCCAAGGGATTCGCGTTGGACCTCGCCCAGGGCGGGCCGGACGCCGATGACGCCGACTTCCGGAAATATGCCTGATGCCAGCGATCGAGCAGCAGTTCGTCACCCTGGGCCTCGGGGCCGAGGTCTTCGCCGTGCCGGTTGAGTTCGTCCGCGAGATTCTCGACTACGCGCAGCCGTTCGCGATCCCCGAGGGCCCGGACTATCTGCTCGGGCTGACCGACGTGCGTGGACGCGCGACCCCGACCCTGGACCTGCGCCGGAAGCTCGGTCTGCCGCCGGCGCCGCCGACCCTCTCGACGCGGATCCTGGTCATGGACGTGCCGTTGGAGGGCCGAACCCTCTCGCTCGGCCTGGTCGCCGACCGGGTCATCGAGGTGGCGAGCTACGCCACCGATCGCATCGAAGACCCGCCGGAGATCGGCGTGCCGTGGCGCTCCGACTACATCCGCGGCGTGGTGCGCGAGGCGTCCGGCTTCGTCGTGCTGTTCGACCTGGCGCGCCTGCTGACCAGCCAGGACGCGGCGGCCCTCCCGCTGGAGGCGGCGGCTTGAGCGCCGCGGCCGCGTGGGCCGAGGCGGACGAGGCGCCGATCGGATCCGACCAGCTCAGCGCCAAGAACTTCAAACGCCTCGCCGACCTGATCCAAGGCTACAGCGGCATCAAGATGCCGTCCAACAAGCGCACCATGTTGGAGGGGCGACTGCGGCGGCGCATGCGCGTCGTCCAGATCGGGACGCTCAACGACTATTGCCGCTACCTGTTCGAAGAGGACAGGCTGGAAGCCGAGATCGTCCACCTGATCGATGCGGTCACCACCAACAAGACCGAGTTCTTCCGCGAGCCGGCCCATTTCCAGTTCCTGCGCGACAAGGCCCTGCCGGTCCTGGCCAAGGGCGGGGCGCGGACGATCAAGGCCTGGAGCGCGGCCTGCTCGACGGGCGCGGAGCCCTATACCCTGGCCATGGTGCTGGAGGAGAGTCGCCGATTGAATCGGCGTCAGGACTACTCGATCCTATGCACCGATCTTTGCACCCAGGTCCTCGGTCAGGCCGTGAGCGGCATTTTCCCCGAAGCAATGATCGAGCCGGTCGAGATGGACCTGCGCCAACGCTATGTGATGCGCGCCAGGGAGGCGGGGCGAGCGGAGGTTCGCATCGTGCCCGAACTGCGCTCCAAGCTGTCCTTCGCGCGGCTCAACCTGATGGACGACGCCTATCCCGTCGAGCGGGACATGGACATTCTGTTCTGTCGCAACATCCTGATCTATTTCGATAAACCGACCCAAGCCAAGGTGCTGAGCCAACTCTGCCAACACCTGCGGCCCGGCGGATACCTGTTCCTGGGGCATTCGGAGTCGATCGTCGGCATCGACCTGCCTGTGCGCCAGATCGCCAACACCGTCTTTCAGCGTGGTTAGGCCGTGGTCGTCTCGCGCAAGATCCGGGTCCTGATCGTCGACGACAGCGCCACCGTGCGCCAGACCTTGGGTGCGGTCCTGGAGTCGGATCCGCAGATCGAAGTGATGGGCGTCGCCTCCGACCCCTATGTCGCGGCCCGTCGGATCCGCGAGGAGATCCCCGACGTCATCACGCTCGACGTCGAGATGCCGCGGATGGATGGCATCACCTTCCTGCGCAAGTTGATGGCCCAGCATCCGATTCCGGTGGTGATGTGTTCGTCTCTCACCGAGGCGGGGTCGGAGACGCTGATGCAGGCCTTGGAGGCCGGCGCAGTCGACGTCATTCTGAAGCCCAAGCTCGGTGTGGCCGAGGCCTTGGCGGAGAGCCGCATTCGCATCTGCGACGCGGTGAAGGCCGCCGCGGGCGCGCGGATCAATGGCCGGCGCGCCCCGCCGCCCGCAACCCCGCATCAGGTGGTGCGCGAGCCCGAGAAGAAGCTCAGCGCCGACGCCATGCTCCCTCCGCCTAGCGGAAGGGCGATGGCGCGCACGACCGAGAGCATCATCTGCATCGGCGCCTCGACCGGGGGCACCGAGTCCTTGCGGGAGGTCCTGGAGGCCCTGCCGGCCAATGCGCCCGGCATCGTCATCGTCCAGCACATGCCGGAGAAGTTCACCGCTTCGTTCGCGAGCCGGCTGAACAGCCTGTGCGAGGTGGATGTTAAGGAGGCGGCCGATGGCGACGCAGTGCTGCGGGGCAGGGTGCTGATCGCGCCGGGCAACCTGCACACCATGATCGAGCGCAGCGGCGCCAACTACCATGTTTCGGTCAAGCAAGGGCCACTGGTCTCGCGCCACAGGCCGTCGGTGGACGTGCTGTTCCGTTCGGCCGCCCGCTCGGCGGGGTCCAACGCCGTGGGCGTGATCATGACCGGCATGGGCGATGACGGCGCCCGCGGAATGGCCGAGATGAAGCAGGCCGGGGCGCGGACCATCGCTCAGGACGAGGCGACTTCGGTGGTGTTCGGCATGCCCAAGGAAGCCATCGCGCTGGGCTGCGTCGACCGCATCGTGCCGCTGTCGCAAATCGCTGCGGAAATGCAGCGCCTCGCGGCGTCGCGCTAGAAACTAGAACAGAACGTCGTCGTCGGCCGCAGCCGGCGGCGGGGCCTCACCTGCTGGCGCTTCGAACGCCAGGTGAGCGGTGAGCGCGGCATGGACCTCGCGCTCCTGGGCCATGGTGTAAGCCGCCGCCATCCTGGCCAGCAGTCCGCCAAGCGGGACTTCGAGGTCCGACACCCCGGGAGCCCCCTCGCCCGCGCAGGCCGCGAGCGCGTCCGCCGCCTCGTCGAGGACGATACCGATCTCGCGCTGGAAGTGCAGGCGACCCGAGGCGCGGCGCAGGCTCTCGACCACGATCTCGCCCTGGCGAGCCAGGCCGGCGAGGTCGGCCTCGGCGCTGTCGCTGGCTTGTTTCAGTCGGCCGCCGACGTCGGCCAGGGCCGAACCCACGGCGGCGGAGAGATCCTCAGCCTCGCCCATGGCGCCGGCGTCGGCGAGACCCTCGCGCGCCCCCAAGGCCTCCTGCGAGGCGGTGTCCATCGCCCCGGCATGGGCGCGCAGCTCGATGGCGATCACGGCAAGCGGCTTGCCGGCGTCGCCGAGGCGGCTGCATTTCAGCGTGGTGTTCAACGCCATCTGCTGGACGTCCGCCTTGATCGATCGCAGGCCCTCGATGCGTTCGGTCAGGCGGGCCGTCGCCTCGCCGGCCGCGCTGCCGACCTTTCGCGCGCGGCTGTCGGCGAGCGCCATGTCGTCGACGAGCGCCAGGGCTTGGCCCACATGGCTCTCGAGGCTGCGCAGGAAGCTGTCGCCACCGCTCTCGCCACGCCCGAAGGCGAGGTCGCGCAGGCGCAAGATCTCGCTGGCGTCGTCGGCGATGCCGGCCATGGCCTGGCCGATCCGCGCGACGTCGCGGTGGAAGTCCCGGGCGGTGGCGCGAAGCTGCTCGGCCAGCAGTCCGTGCACGAACGCTTCCATGCGCGTGCGCTGGTCGCTCGACAGTCCACCCTGGGCGTCGAGCAGGTCGAGGGCCTGGGACACGTGCTCGATGCGCTGACGCGTGATGTCGCCGATCTGCAGCGCGGCCAGGGCCGAGCCCATCTTCTTCTGCACCGCGCGGGCGAGGCTCGCGACCTGTTGCGCCGCCTGGGCCACCCGCTGATGCTGGGCGACCATCGCCCGCGCGCTGGCGCTCAGCCCATCGGGCACGGCGGGGAGGAGGCGGTCGCATTGCTGGGCCAACTCGCGTTCGTGGACCTGCGCCTCGCGGAACAGGTCGCGCAGGGTCTGAACCTCGGTGTCGAAGGCGTCCAGCTGGCCGCGACCGAGCTCGATGCGGTCGCAGATCTCCTGGGCGAAGTCGGCGAAGGCGGGACCGGCGGCGGCGATGCCGCCCGCGGTGATCTTGATGTTGATGGCGAAGACCCGGAGGTAGGCCAGGGTGCGGCGCATGTCCTGTACCCCGCCGTCCAGGCGCTCGCCCGCGCCGGACAGGGTCTCGATGAGACGCCGGCGGCCGTCGTGCCGCACGGGCAGCGCCTTCAGGTCGCCACCGGCGGATTCCAGCTCGGCGGTCATGGCGCCCACCGTCTCGGCGTCGAGCGCGGCGCCGAGCTTGTCCAGCGAGGCGATCAGCCGGCCGAGACCCTCCACGGCCTGGCCCAGCACCTCGCCGGCCTGCAGGAAACGGCCCTCGACGGTGCGGCGTGCGGCGTCGAGACGCCCCGCCACGTGCGAGGTGGGCGCATTGTCGAAGCGAACGGCGGTGGCGGTGAGCGGCATGGTCTGTCCTAGGCCTGTCCGGCGGCGCGGGCGCCATTCCCGACCGAGCAGGCGAGGGCCTCTTCCAGGGTCGAGAACAGGGTCTGGATGGTGATCGGCTTGGCGAGGTGGCGATCGGCGCCGGCGGCGGCGCTGGCGGCCCGATGCTCGGGCGCGGCATTGGCGGAAATCATCACGACCGGGGTGCGCGACCCGCCATGGGCGGCCTCGTATCGGCGGATTTCCCTGATGGCGGCGAGGCCGTCCATCACCGGCATCTGCATGTCCATCAGGACGACGTCGAACGGCGCCTGTTGAAACGCCTCGACCGCCTCGGCCCCGTTCTCGACCCCAACCACGTCGGCGACATCCGACATCATGAGCTGGATGACCTGACGATTTGTCGGATGGTCGTCGGCGAGCAAGACGCGCAGCCCGGCCTGCGGCCCGTCGGCGAGGGGCGCCTCGACCTGATCCCGGGCCTGGGGCGCGGGCGCGAGCGGGATCTCGAACCAGAATGCCGATCCGCCACCGGGGCGGCTATCGCAATCGAGCCTCCCGCCCATCCGCCCGACGATGTCTTTGGCGATGGAGAGGCCCAGGCCCGCCCCGTCGAAGCGGCG
>CAMFIW010000169.1 GCA_945952355.1 uncultured Phenylobacterium sp.
CAGCGCCAGCGGAGGCGCGGTTCTGGGAGCGGGGGCCGAGATGAAGGTGACCGGAGGCCGCGCGGGGGCGACCTGTGGCGCGACGGCCGCGATCGAAGGCGCCACGGGCGTCAGCGGCGGCCCGCCGCTGGACGCCAGGTCGATCACGTAGCGATAGTT
Source organism: uncultured Phenylobacterium sp. (assembly GCA_945952355.1). Taxonomy (GTDB): domain Bacteria; phylum Pseudomonadota; class Alphaproteobacteria; order Caulobacterales; family Caulobacteraceae; genus Phenylobacterium. Next base: position 160 of record CAMFIW010000169.1, read on the forward strand.
GGCGACGCCGTCGGCGGGCGGCAACAGGAAGCGCCGCTTGATCACCGCGTTCTTGGAAAGCTCGATATTGAGCCGCGCGCCGGTGGCGCCGCGGTCGACGGTCCAGGCCCGAACCAGGCCCTGCCCCGCACCTTGAAGCCCAGCGTCGACATTGACGCCCGGGAGGGTCACCACCACGTGGCGGTCAGCGGCGCCATCGGACGCGACCTTGGCGCTCGCGGCGCGGTCCAAATCTATGACGAGGCGGGTCTCGGCCTGGTCGCCGCCAAGGCGGACGCGAAGCACGCCGCCGGCGGACGCCGCGGCCTGGCTGGCGGCGACGCCGCCCAGGATGCCGACCGCCGCGACGATCATCGCCGCCCTGCGCCAGCCACCATTGCCGAAAACGCCGCCTAGGTTCGTCAAAACCTCAGCCCCACCACACACTTAGTTCGTTGCACTCAAGCCCCATATACGCCCGAAGGCGGTAGACAAACTGTTAAGGACGTCACGTGAACCTGCGCGGCTTTCCTTTTCGTCCCCAGTCTTGCTAATGTCCGCCCGCGCTGGTTCGCCCTGGCCTTGCCTCTGCGGCGTCCGCGCAAAAGAGCCCGCGTCGGCTTCGACCGAATCCTCGGCCACGACGCACCATCCGATCCGCGCCTGTTCCAGACGCGCCTGGGAAACACACTATGGGCAGCGCTGCTCACGCCATTTTCCGGCCAGTCGCCCGCGTCATCGACGCGACCGGCGACCGCGTGCGCGCCCTCCTGACAAACCGGCTGCGCCCGAACCGCGAGTTCGCGGTGCGCCACGGAGATTTAAATGCCGAAGAAGATGCTTATCGACGCCGCCCACGCCGAAGAAACGCGTGTGGTGGTAGTCGACGGGACCCGCGTTGAAGAGTTCGATTTCGAGAGCCAGAACCGCAAACAGCTCAGAGGGAACATCTACCTCGCCAAGGTGACGCGCGTTGAGCCGTCGCTGCAGGCGGCCTTCATCGAGTATGGCGGCAACCGCCACGGCTTCCTGGCCTTCAACGAAATCCACCCCGACTACTACCAGATCCCGGTCGCCGACCGCGAAGCCCTGCTGCGCGAAGAGGCCGAGGAGGATGACGAGCATCCGGAACCCCGCGCCCGCTCCAACGGCGGCGGCGAGGACGAAGATGAGGACGACGTCGCCGTCGGCGGCGACGACGAAGACGACGTCATGGAAGAAGAAGTCGCCCGGCGCCGCCGGCGGCTGATGCGTCGATACAAGATCCAGGAGGTGATCCGCCGCCGGCAGATCATGCTGGTCCAGGTCGTCAAGGAAGAGCGCGGCAACAAGGGCGCGGCGCTCACCACCTATCTTTCGCTGGCCGGTCGCTACGGCGTTCTGATGCCGAACACCGCCCGGGGCGGCGGCATCTCGCGCAAGATCACGACGGCCACCGACCGCAAGCGCCTGAAGGGCGTGGTCCAGAGTCTCGACGTGCCGGAAGGCATGGGCCTGATCGTCCGCACGGCCGGCGCCAAGCGCACCAAGGCCGATATCAAGCGCGACTACGAGTACCTGCTGCGCCTGTGGGAGAATATCCGCGACACCACCCTGCACTCGGTGGCGCCGGCCCTCATCTACGAGGAAGAGGACCTGGTGAAGCGGACGATCCGCGACCTCTACGACAAGGACATCGACGAGGTCTGGGTCGAGGGCGAGGCCGGCTTCAAGGAAGCGCGCGAGTTCATGCGCATGCTGATGCCGTCCCAGGCGAAGAAGGTGCAGGCCTATCGCGAGGCGACCCCGCTGTTCGTGAAGAACCGGGTCGAAGACCACCTCAGCCAGATCTACTCGCCGGTCGTGCCGCTGAAGTCCGGCGGCTACTTGGTGATCAACCAGACCGAGGCCCTGGTCGCTGTCGACGTGAACTCGGGCCGGGCGACGCGCGAGCGCAATATCGAGGCGACCGCGCTGAAAACCAATCTCGAGGCCGCCGAGGAAGCCGCCCGGCAGCTCCGCCTGCGCGATCTCGCCGGCCTGATCGTCATCGACTTCATCGACATGGACGAGTCGAAGAACAACCGGGCCGTCGAGAAGAAGCTGAAGGATGCCCTGAAGGACGACCGCGCCCGCGTGCAGATGGGCAAGATCTCGTCCTTCGGCCTGATGGAGATCAGCCGCCAGCGCCGCCGCTCGGGCGTGCTGGAAGGCACCACCCATGTCTGCGAGCACTGCGGCGGCACCGGGCGGGTGCGCTCGGTGGAGTCGAGCGCGCTCTCGGCCCTGCGCGCCATCGAGATCGAAGCCCTGAAGGGTGGCGGCGAGGCGACCCTGCGCGTGCCGCGCGCGGTCGGTCTCTACATCCTCAACGAGAAGCGCAACCATTTGGCGCGGATCCAAGAGACGCTGGGCCTGTTCGTCTCCATCGTGATCGACGACGCCATGGCCCATGCCGACCATGAGATCGAGCGCACCGCCAGCGAGGCGCGGCCCGAACACGCGGTGATCCACCACAAGCCGGTCGAGGCCTATGTCCCGACCGACGACGACTTCGACGACGAGGCCGTCGAGGAGGAGGATGACGAGGACGAACTCGCGATCGCGCGCGAGGAGACCGACGACGACGAAGCGGAACAGCGCTTCCAGGACTCTGACGACGAGGACGACGATCGCGGCGGACGCCGCGGACGCCGCCGCCGCCGCCGGGGCCGCCGGGGCGATGAGCCTCGCGCCGAGGGTGGTTCGCGCGAGGCGCGTCCGGCTAAGCCGGACGAAGAGGACGACGGCCAAGGCCGCCGGCGCCGCCGCGGCCGCCGCGGAGGTCGCCGGATGCGCGACGACGGCCGTCCGCACGACGTCTTCTCGTGGACCCGGCCCTGGGTGCCCTATGGCGACGACCCGTTCGTCTGGCACGACCCGTCGGAGGATATGCCGGCCCCGGCCAATGACCTGGCCCCGGCCGCGCCGGCCGTCGCCCATGCGGAAGCTGTCTCCACTGCCCCCACGGTGAGCGCCGTCGACGAAACCCACGACGTCTGGGTCGAGCTGCCGGCGGTCGAGGAAAAGCCGAAGCGGTCGCGGTCGCGCCGCGGCCGTGGCCGAGGCGCCAAGGACGAAGCTGCGGTCGAGTCGACCGAAGTCGCGGCGGAAGCACCGGTCGAGGCGCTCATCGAGGCGCCGGTCGAGATCGCGCCCGAGCCGACGCCCGAGCCAGAGGCCCCGGCGAAGAAGCCCCGCGCGCGCCGGACCAAGGCCGCCGCCGCCGAGACGGTCGCCGAAACGTCGCCGGTCGTCGAAGCCGCGCCCGAGCCTGTCGCCGAGGCCGCCCCGGAGCCGCCGCCCGAGCCCAAGGCGGTGGACCCCGCGGAGATTTCCGCGCCGCCCGCCGCCCCTCGCAAGGGCTGGTGGCGTCGCGGCTGATTGGCTAGGTTTCGTTCGGGCTTGGGGAGGCTCTAGGAGTTGCGCATGGTCTCCCCGGTCCGTTCGGCGTCTCGTCTCGCGCTCGCGGGCCTATCGGCCCTGAGCCTGGTGCTCCAGGCCGCGCCTGCGCGTGCGCAGGGCGAGCCGATCACGCTGATCCGCGACACGGAGATCGAGGAGATCCTGAAGGAGGAGGCGCAGCCCCTCTACCGGGCGGCCGGAATCAACGCCGCCTCGATCCACATCCTGCTGATCGGCTCCAAGGAGCTGAACGCCTTCGCCGCGCCGGGGACCATGGCGGTCTTCACCGGCCTGATCCTGGAGTCCAAGACGCCCAACCAGCTCCAGGGGGTCATGGCGCACGAAATCGGCCACTTGGCCGGCGGCCACTCCGCCCGCTCGGGCGAGATGAGTTCGGCGGGCATGAAGCCCTTCCTGCTGACCATGGGCCTGGGCGTCCTCGCCGCCCTTGCCGGCAACGCCGAGGCGGGCGCGATCTTGGCCGGCAACGCCGGTTATTTCGGCACCCTGGGCGCCCTGGGCTACAGCCGCGAGCAGGAGAGCCGGGCCGACCAGGCTGGGCTGAGCTACCTGGAGACCGCCGGCATGTCCGGGGCCGGCCTCTACGAGTTCTTCAACGCCTTCCGCTATCAGGAAGTGTTCGAGCAGGCGCGGCGCTATCCCTATTTCCGCAGCCACCCCCTGTCTTCCGAACGGATCGACGCCTTGAAGTTCAAGGCCGAGAAGCTGCCGCACTACGGCGCCAAGGACAGCCCCGAGGCGATCGCCAAGCTGGCGATCATGAAGGCCAAGCTGCAGGGCTTCATCAACCCGACGATCGCCATCGTGAAGTGCAGCGACAAGGATCAGGACTATCCGACGCGCTATGCCTGCGCGATCGCCCAGTACCAGCTCAAGGAGCCTGACAAGGCGCTGAAGCTGGTCGATGCCCTGCTCGCCGAGCAGCCGAACAATCCGTACCTGTGGGAGCTGAAGGGCCAGATCCTATTCGAGTTCGGGCGTGCCGAGGAGGCCGAGGCCCCCCAGCGCAAAAGCGTCGAGCTGAAGCCGGACGCGCCGCTTCTGAGGGTCAATCTGGGCCAGACCCTCGTGGCGCTCAACTCCGACGCGAAGGTGGACGAGGGCATCGCAGAGTTGAAGAAGTCCCTGGTGCAGGACGAGGAGAATTCCGCCGCCTGGCGCATCCTGGCAGAGGCCTATGACCGGCGCGGCCAGGATGGCCTGGCCCGCTACGCCACGGCGGAATACAATTTCCAGGAAGGCGATAAGAAGCAGGCGCTGGTCTTCGCGATGCGCGCCCGGCCACTGACATCGTCTTGGCGTCGAACCCCGACAAGGGCCTGCTGCGCGACATCAACACCGACGGTGGCCCTAAGGGGCACTAGGTCTCCTCGCGCGCGCCGCAATCTTCGCCTAGGAAAGCCCGATGAAACCGACTCTGCGCGCCGTGCTGGCGCTTTCCGCCCTGGTGGTCCTCGCCGGCTGCACCAAGATTCAGGACGCCGCTGGCGACCAGATGCGCGACTACCTGCTGCGCCATCCCGAGATCCTCGAGCAGATGAGCCTGAAGCTTCAGGAGAAGAAGACCCTGGAGGCCGCGGCCCACGCGAAGACGGCGATCAACCTGAACCGGCTGGCGCTTGAACATGACCCACGCGACTTCGTGGCCAATCCGAACGGCAAGATCACCGTGGTCGAGTTCTTCGATTACCGCTGCGGGTACTGCAAGGCCTCCGCGCCATCCGTCGTGAAGCTTGTCCAAGACAATCCCGACGTCCGCTTCGTCTTCAAGGAGTTTCCGATCTTCGGCGGTCCGTCGGACCTCGCCGCCAAGGTCGCTCTGACCACCCCGGCCAAGGCCAAGGGACTCGACGTGTTCAAGGCCTTCATGGGCGAAAGCGCCCTCGACGAGGCCGCCGTCGACCAGCACCTGACCGCCCTCGGCATCGACGCGACGGGCGCCAAGATGGCGGCCGCGAGCCCGGAGATCGCAAAGCAGATCGCCGACGTGCGCGCGCTCGCGACCACGCTGAACATCGAGGGCACGCCGGCCTTCATCGTGGGCGACAGGCTGATCCCGGGGGCCGACATGGCCGCCCTTTCCCAGGCCCTGGCCGAGGCCCGAAGCGCAAACCTGAAGCGTCCCGGCTAGGCGCGCTCCAGAAATAGCCATCCGCCCTTCCCTGGCGTCCGGCTTCCCAGAGCCCGCGCGAGACGCCTAGTCTCCCGGCCGAAGACCTTCGGAGGGGTTCGATGAGCGAACGGGTTCTAGTGATCGGTGCTGGGATGGCGGGCCTATGCACGGCGCTCGCCCTGGCGCCGAGCGGACGCGCCGTCACCCTCCTGGAGCGCGATCCGCCGCCGCCGTCCGGCGATCCGGACGATGCCTTCGCCGACTGGGCGCGGCGCGGCGTCGGCCACCTGCGCCACAGCCACGCCTTCCTGGCCCGGCTGCGCGGCATCATCCGCGATGAGCATCCGCAACTCCTGGCCGAGCTGGTCGGCGCCGGCTGCCGGGAGCTGGGCTTCGACGGCATGCTGACCGAGATCCACCGGCGGACCTACACGCCGGCCAAGGTCGATTCCGACTTCGTGATCCTGACCTCCCGCCGCACCACGCTGGAGCTGGTGATCCGGCGCTATGTCGAGCGGCTGCCCGGGGTCACGATCCGTTCGGAGACCTTCGTGAAGGAACTGCTGACCGCGCCGGGGACACCGCTGACCGTCACCGGGGTCGAGCTCGAGGATGGCGAACACCTGCTGGCCGATGTGATCGTCGACGCGGCGGGCCGCACCTCCGGGGCGCCGGAACAGCTGGTCGCGCTCGGCGCGCCGATCAAGGAGACCTCCGAGACGGCCGGCATCCTCTATTTCACGCGCCACTACCGCCTGCGTCCCGGCCAGGAGGAGCCGCCGCGCGGCAAGGCGCCGGCGACCGGCGACCTCGGCTTCCTGAAGTTCGCCGTCTTCCCAGCCGACAACGGTTGCTTCTCGATCCCCCCCTCCGTCCCCGAC
>CAMFIW010000170.1 GCA_945952355.1 uncultured Phenylobacterium sp.
CCATCGAGGGTGGCGTTGGTGGTGGCGATGCTGCCCACCGGGAAGCTGACGCCGACCTTGGCGGAGCCGACCGCCTTGGGGTCGATGGTCAGGCTGCCCGTGGCGCCGGTGAAGTCGCCGTACCAGTTCGAGAAGCCCATGTGGTCGACGGCGAAGGCGATGCGCGCGTGATGAGTCTCCAGGGCGTAGGTCCCCGCCTGGACGGTCGTCGGGTCGGTGGAGACTTGGGCGATGGCGGCGGAGGAGATCGAGAAGGCGGCGAGGCCGGCGAGGAGAAGGGCGCGCATGCGGCTTTGGTCCTGATGAGGAGAAGGCCGCGGAGGGAACACCGGATCGATCAATCGTAATAGATACGATTACGGAAACGCTGAGGCGCCAGGGCTTTCCTTCCCCGGGGCTGAGGCTCTAAGGCTGGAGGCATGGACGCCGAGCTTCGCATCGCCACCGCCCCGTTCCGTGATCCGCGCTATGCGCCTCGCCGGCTGGAGGTGGAGCAGCGCGCTGATGGGGTGATGACCCTGTCCAATCCGACGCCGATCACCGGCGCCTTCTCGACCATGACCGAGCCGCTGGCCCATTGGGCGCAGGCGGCGCCGGGGCGGGCCTGGCTGGCGGAGCGCTCGGGCGAGGGGTGGCGGGAGCTGAGCTATCTGGCGGCCCACGAGCAGGTGCAGGCCCTGGCGGGCGGCCTGCGGGGCTTGGGTGTCGTCGGCGAGCGCCCACTGCTGATCCTGGCGCGCAACGGGCTGGATCATGCGCTGATCAAGTACGCGGCGATGAGCCAGGGCATGCCGGCGGCGCCGGTCTCGCCGCAGTACGGCCTGCCGGGCGCGAACCTGGCGCGGCTGGCCCATGCGGTGGAGGTTCTGAACCCGGCGGCCGTGTTCACCGAGGATGCGGAGCTGTTCGGCGAGGCGCTGGCGGCGGACTTCCTGGCTGGGCTGCCGGTGGTGGCGCTGAAGAACGCGCGGCCGGGCGACGCGGTGTTCGCCGACCTGCTGAAGGCCGCGCCCGCGGCGGCGAGCGCCCGGCCCGACGACCATGCCAAGTATCTGCTGACCTCGGGCTCGACGGGGCGTCCGAAGGCGGTGATCTGCCGCCATCGCAACATCGCCACCAACGCCGCCCAGGTGGCCTCCTGCTACGACGATCCGGACCCGCCGGTGATCGTCAACGCCGCGCCGTGGAGCCACAGCCTGGGCGCCAATGCGATCCTGCACATGGCGGCCCACCGCGGCGGCACGGTCCACATCGACGCCGGCCAGCCGGTGGCCGGGCGGTTCGCCGAGACGGTGCGGAACCTCAAGGAGGTCTCGCCGACCTATCACAACATGGTTCCGGCGGGCTGGATGCTGTTCGCCGGCGAGCTGGAGCGCGACGAGGACCTGGCGCGGACCTTCTTCGCCAAGGTGCGGGTGCTGCAGTACGGCGGGGCGAACCTCAGCCAGGAATTCTGCGACCGCATCCAGGCGGTGGCGGTGGCCACGGTCGGCGAGAAGATCAGCTTCGCCTCCGGCTATGGCGCGACCGAGACGGGGCCGACGGCGGCCAATGTCCACTGGACCAACGAACGGATGGGCCTGATGGGCCTGCCGCTTCCTGGCACGTCGGTGAAGCTGTCGCCTGAGGACGGCAAGCTGGAGTTCCGCGTGAAGGGGCCGCAGGTGACCAGCGGCTATCTGGGTCTGCCCGAGGTCTCGGCGGCGGCCTTCGACGAGGAGGGGTTCTACCGGCTCGGCGACGCGGCGCGCTTCGTCGATCCCGCCGATCCCAGCCAGGGCCTGGTCTATGACGGCCGGCTGTCGGAGAACTTCAAGCTGGCCAGCGGCACCTTCGTGGGCGTCGGCGACCTGCGGATCCAGGCGGTCGGCGCGGTGGGCGACGCGGTGAGCGACGCGGTGGTCTGCGGCGAGGGGCGCGACCAGGTGGGACTGCTGTTCTACCCGAAGCCCGGCCATACGCCCGATGAGATCGCGGGCGCGGTGCGCGTCGGCTTGACCCGGCTGAACGCCAACGCCAAGTCCAGCGGCGGCCGCGTGGCCCGCGCCCTGGTGCTGGACAGCGCCCCCGACGCCAACGCCGGCGAGATCACCGATAAGGGCTATATCGCCCAGGCCCTGGCGCGGAGCCTGCGTGCAGCGGCGGTGGAGCGCCTCTTCGCCGAGCCCGCGCCGGAGGACGTGATCGTCCTCTCGTAGCGGCAGGATTGCGCCGGCTCGCCACCGGACTAGCCTGATCGCCGACTGGCCGCGAAAGGCCGGCGGGAGGACGCGATGGGCGAGGTCATCAGCGGCGAGCGCCGTATCTCCAGCGAGGCGCTGAACGCGCGGGCCGCGCGGGCTGCGACCGGGCTGGCGGCTCTGGGCCTGGGGCGCGGCGACCTGATCGCCATCTATCTAAGAAACGACATCGCCTTCTTCGAGGCGAGCGTCGCCGCCAGCCTGCTGGGCGCGTATCCGACTCCGGTGAACTGGCACTATGTCGAGGCCGAGGCGAACTACCTGTTCGAGAACTCGGGCGCCAAGGTCATCGTCATCCATGCCGACCTGATCGACGCGGTGAAGAGCGCCCTGCCGCCTGGCGTGCCGGTGCTGGTGGTGGCGACGCCGCCGGAGATCGCCCAGGCCTACGGTATCGAGGCCCAACCCGTGCCGGCCGGCATGACCGACTGGTCGGCTTGGCTGGAAGGTTTCGAGCCTTGGTCGGGACCGCCGACCGAGGCGCCGGGGACGATCATCTACACCTCCGGCACGACGGGGCATCCGAAGGGCGTGCGGCGCAATCCTCCCAACGCCGAGCAGGCGGGTGCGCAGGGGCGCATGCTGTCGATCGCCTTCGGCCTCGCCGACTGGATGGACCGGCCGGGCGAGATCGTGACCGTCGTCACAGGGCCGATGTACCACTCCGCCCCCAACGCCTATGGCGGGATCACGGTGCGGCTGGGCGCCAAGGTGATCCTGGAGGCGCGGTTTGATCCCGAGGAACTGCTGGCCCTCATCGAACGCGAGCGGGTCACCCACATCCACATGGTCCCGATCATGTTCACGCGGCTGTTGCGGCTGCCGGAGGCGGTGAAGGCCAAGTACGACCTGTCGTCCCTGAAGTTCGTGGTCCACGCGGCCGCCCCGTGCCCGGCGCCCGTGAAGCGCGCGATGATCGAGTGGTGGGGGCCGGTGATCAACGAGTACTACGGCTCCACCGAAACCGGGGCGGTGGTGTTCTGCACGGCCGAACAGTGGCTCGAGCATCCCGGAACGGTGGGCAAGGCCATGCCCGGCGCCGAAGTCCGCGGGATTGACGCCGAGGGCAAGGCGTTGCCGGCCGGCGAGGTCGGGGAAGTGGTGGCCAAGACCGGCGACCTGGCCGACTTCACCTATCACGGCGACGACGCCAAGCGGCGGGCCTCGGAGAAGGCCGGGCTGATCGCACCGGGCGACATCGGCTATCTCGACGCGGACGGCTTCCTCTATCTGTGCGACCGCGCCAAGGACATGATCATCTCCGGCGGAGCGAACATCTATCCGGCCGAGATCGAGGCCGAGCTGATGAAGATGCCGGGCGTCGCCGACTGCGGGGTGTTCGGCATCCCCGACGAGGAGTTCGGCGAGGCCGTCTGCGCCGTGGTCCAGCCCATGCCGGGGCAGGAGCTTTCCCAGACAGAGGTGCGTGCGTTCCTGCGCGAGCGGATGGCCAGCTACAAGGTGCCCAAGAGGGTCGACTTCCACGCCGAGCTGCCGCGCGAGGATTCGGGGAAAATCTTCAAGCGCAAGCTGCGCGAACCCTTCTGGGAAGGCCTCGACCGCAGGATCTGACCCAACGGCGCCCTTCTCCCCTTGCGGGAGAAGGTGTCGTCCGGCAGGACGACGGATGAGGGGTTGCGCTGGCCTGGCCCGAAAGACCCCTCATCCGACCCTGCTCCGCAGGGCCACCTTCTCCCGCAAGGGGAGAAGGCAACGAGACGTCCCGGGAGGATATTGCGGATGAACGGCGCCGACGCCCTGATCGAGACCCTGGTGCAGAACGGGGTGACCGCCTGTTTCGCCAATCCCGGCACCAGCGAGATGCAGTTCGTGAGCGCGCTGGACCGCCAGCCGGCGATGCGGCCCGTGCTGTGCCTGTTCGAGGGCGTCGCGACCGGGGCGGCCGACGGCTACGGGCGGATGGCGGATACGCCCGCCTGCACCCTGCTGCACCTCGGGCCCGGCTACGGCAACGGCCTGGCCAACCTGCACAATGCGCGGCGCGCCTATACCCCGATCGTCAACGTGATCGGCGACCACGCCACCTATCACCGCCAGTACGACGCGCCCCTGAACTCCGACATCCCGACCATCGTGAAGCCCAACTCGGTGTGGGTGAAATCGGCCGACAGCGCCGATGAGGTGGGGGCCGTCACGGCCGAGGCGATCGCGGCCAGCTATGGCCCGCCGGGCGGTCCGGTCAGCCTGATCCTGCCCGCCGACGCCGCCTGGACCGACACGGCCAAGGGCGCCGCCAAGTCGACCAAGCCGTCGCGCGCCGCGCCCTCGGGCGAGACGGTCGACACGGTGGCCAAGGCGATCAAGGCGGCCAAGAAGCCGGTGGTGCTGATCGGCGGCTGCGCCTGCCGCTCCGATGCGCTGCGCGAGGCCGCGCGTCTGCAGGCCGCGGGTGTGCGGGTGATGGCCGACACCTTCGTCTCGCGCCAGCCGCGCGGGGCGGGCGTCTTCTCGCCGGCGCGCATGCAGTATTTCGGGGAAGCCGCCCTGGCCGACCTCGAGGGCACGGACCTGATGGTCTATGTCGGCGCCGCCATGCCAGTGGCTTTCTTCGCCTATCCGAACCGGCCGAGCGTGCTGGTCCCCGAGGGCTGCGAGACTACGACCCTGGCGACCCGCGCCGAGGATCCGGTCGCCGCGCTCTCCGCCCTGGCGGACGCGCTGGGCGCCCCGGCCCAGGGGCCGTCCAACCCGCTGAAGCTTCCCGACGGCGCGCCGAGCGGGGCGCTGACGCCCCAGGCCTGCGGCCAGTCCATCGCCCGCCACCTGCCGGAAGGCGCGATCTTCTGCGACGACGCGGTGACCTCCGGCGGCGGGGTGGCGGTGCCCTGCATGACCGCCGCGCCGCACGAGGTCCTGGCGCTCACCGGCGGCGCCATTGGCATCGCCATGCCGATGTCGATCGGCGCGGCCGTGGCCTGCCCCGACCGCAAGGTGATCTCGCTGAACGGCGATGGGGCCGGCATGTACACGGTCCAGGCCCTGTGGACCCTGGCGCGCGAGCATCTCGACGTGACCGTGGTGGTGTTCGCCAACCACAGCTACCGCATCCTCAACATCGAGATGGGCCGCACCGGCGCCGGCAATCCGGGTCCCTCGGCCAGCAAGCTGCTGGACCTAGGCGACCCGAAGATCGACTGGGTGTCGCTGGCCAAGGGCCTTGGTGTCGACGCCGTGCGCTGCGAGACCGCCGAGCAGTTCGACGCCGCCTTCGCCCGGGCCATGAAGGAGCCTGGCCCAAAGTTCATCGAGGCGGCCATCTAGGCGGCCGATCTTCGTCGCCTTCGGGCGGCGGGGCCTGTAGCCTGCCCGCCATGGCGCAGACAGACACCGACATCCCGTTCGCCGACGCCGACGACCGCCCCCTCAAACTCGACATCTACCGGCCGGACGGCGCGGGGGTCGGCGCGGCCGTGGTGATGCTCCACGGCGGAGCCTGGCGGCGGGGCGACAAGAGTGTCCTGGCGCCGCACGCGGGGTTCCTCGCCCAGCGGGGCTTCGTCGCCATCAGCGCCGAGTACCGGCTGGTGGAGGAGGCCCATTTTCCGGCCCAGATCCATGACGTTCGGCGGGCGCTGCGGTGGGCGCGCGCCCATGCGGGCGAACTGGGCTTCGATCCCGATCGCCTCTGCCTGGAGGGGCACTCGGCCGGCGGCCACCTGGCGCTGCTGGCCGCCGCCTCGGGCGACGACCCGGCCCTCGACCCGCCCGAGGGCGCCGATGGCGTCTCGGCGGCCGTGGCCGCCGTCGTCGCGGTCTACCCGCCGACCCTGTTCCGTTTCGATCCGGACCAGCGCCTGGCCGGATCGGTGCCCGCCGCGTCCCTACCCGGTGCGGATGTGTCCCCACAGGCGGCGGAGCTCGCCAGTCCGATCGCCCACGTCACCGCCGCCCACCTGCCGGTGATGCTCCTGCACGGCGATCGCGACAAGGTCGTCCCGGTGGAGGCGTCGCGCCGCTACGACCAGGCGGTCCGCGACCATGGCGGCCGGGTCGATCTCCACGTCTTCGGCGGACTGCCGCACGGCTTCGGCAACCAGGAGGCCTTCCGGCCAGTCATGATGCAGATGATTGCCGACTATCTTCGGCGGGTCGTGACTAACCCCGGCGATTTCGAAATGGGCCCATCTCGCTTCGAACGCGCCCTGGCCCAGGCCTGATGGTGGCTGGCCGTTGGTGCTTACGAAGGAAAACGCGAACCTGACGCGGTTGTAAGG
>CAMFIW010000171.1 GCA_945952355.1 uncultured Phenylobacterium sp.
GCCGGCCGCGCCGAAGGCGTCCAGCCGCTGATGATCTTCGACGAGGTCGACCAGGGCGTGGGCGGCGCGGTCGCCGACGCCGTGGGCCTGCGCCTGCGAAGGCTCGCCGCCGACGCCCAGGTTCTGGTGGTCACCCACTCGCCCCAGGTGGCGGCCCGCGCCGACGCCCACTGGCGTATCGCCAAGGCCGGCGACGGCGAGCGCTTGCGCACCGCCGTCGAGACGCTCAACCCCGCCGACCGCGAGGAGGAGATCGCCCGCATGCTCGCCGGCGCCCAGATCACCGACGCGGCGCGCGCCGCCGCCCGAGCCCTGATGCATGCCTGACAAGACGCCGACCGACCTCACCGAAGCCGAAGCGGTCGAGGAGCTGACCCGGCTCGCCGACGAGCTCGCCCGGCACGACATCGCCTATCACCAGCAGGACGCGCCCACGATCTCGGACGCGGACTATGACGCGCTGAAGCGCCGCAACCTGGCGATCGAGGAAGCCTTCCCGCACCTCGTCCGGGACAATTCGCCCTCGCTGCGGGTCGGGGCGGCGCGGTCCGAGCAGTTCTCGCCGGTCGAGCACGGCGTGCCGATGCTCAGCCTCGACAACGCCTTCTCCAACGAGGATGCCATCGAGTTCGACGCGCGGATCCGCCGGTTCCTGCGCCTCTCCGACGAGCCGGTGGACTACACGGCCGAGCCGAAGATCGACGGCCTGTCGGCGTCGCTGCGCTACGAGAACGGGGTCTTCGTCCAGGGCGCCACGCGCGGCGACGGTCGGGTCGGCGAGGACGTGACCGAGAACCTGCGCACCGTCTCCGACATCCCCAAGCGCCTGGCGGGCTCCGGCTGGCCGGACGTCATCGAGATCCGCGGCGAGGTCTATCTGGGCCATCAGGAATTCGCGGCGCTCAACGAGGCCGCCACCGCGGCAGGCCAGAAGACCTACGCCAATCCGCGCAACGCCGCGGCCGGGTCGCTCCGCCAGATCGATCCGAAGATCACCGCCACCCGGCCGCTGAAGTTCTTCGCCTATGCCTGGGGCGTGATGAGCGCCCCCTTCGCCGAGCGCCAGTGGGAGGCCCTGGCCAAGCTGAAGGCCTGGGGCTTCCAGACCACGCCGCAGTCGCAGAAGGTCACCGACGCCGCCGGTCTGCTCGTCGCCTATCGCGATATGGAGCAGGTGCGCCCGCACCTCGGCTACGACATCGACGGCGTGGTCTACAAGGTCGACCGGCTGGACTGGCAGCAGCGCCTGGGCTTCGTCACCCGCGTGCCGCGCTGGGCGATCGCGCGGAAGTTCCCCGCGCAGCAGGCCCGCACGATCCTGGAGGCCATCGACCTGCAGGTGGGGCGAACCGGCGCGATCACCCCCGTGGCGCGCCTGCATCCGGTCACCGTCGGCGGCGTGGTCGTTGAGAACGCCACTCTGCACAATGGCGACGAGATCGCCCGCAAGGACATCCGGGTTGGCGACACGGTGATCCTCCAGCGCGCCGGCGATGTGATCCCGCAGATCGTCAGCGTCGTGCTGGACGAGCGGCCCGATCCGCCGCCGCCGGAATTCGAGTTCCCCTCCCATTGCCCGTGCCCGCTGCATACGCCGCTGGTGCGCGAGACCACCGCTTCGGGCGCCGAGACCGTGGTGCGCCGTTGCTCGGGCGAGTTCGCCTGTCCGTTCCAGCGGATCGAGCACCTGCGCCACTTCGTGTCCCGCCGCGCCTACGACATCGAAGGCCTGGGCGAGAAGCAGCTCACCGCCTTCTTCGAGCGCGGCTGGATCAAGGAGCCGGCCGATATCTTCCGTCTGGCCCGCGACGAGGAGAAGCTCGCCGAGCTGCGCGAGACCGACGGCTATGGCGAGCTCAGCGTCAAGAACCTGGTCGCCGGCATCGAGGCGCGTCGCGCCATCGCGCTGGACCGCTTCATCTATGGCCTCGGCATCCGCCACGTCGGCGAGACTACCTCGCTCTCGCTCGCCCGCCACTACGAGACGGAAACCGCCTTGGTCGGCGCCGCCAAGGCCGCCCGCCCGGCCGGGCAGGCCTATGAGACGCTGTCGACGCTGGACGGCGTCGGGCCGACCGCCCTGGAGGCCGTGCTGGCCTTCGCCGGCGCGCCGGCCCAGCCGCTGCTGATCCCCGACGGCGCGAGCCTGGAGCAGCGGCTGCGCCTCTCCATCCCCAAGCTCAACGCCACCGCGCGCCGCTCGCTCGCCGAACGCTACGGCGATTGGACGACCTTCGAGGCCCAGGCCCGACAGGCCTATGCGCAGCGTCCGGGCGACGACCTGCTGGAACTGGCCGCGGTCGACGGCGTCGGCCCGGTGGCGGCTCGGATGGTCGCCGCCTTCTTTGCCGAGGACCACAACCTCGCCAAGGTCGACGCCCTCTTGGAGCAGCTCGAGGTCATCCCCGCCGAGCGGCCGAAGACCGACACCGCCATCGCCGGCAAGACGGTGGTCTTCACCGGCAGCCTGGAGCGCATGACCCGCGACGAGGCCAAGGCCCAGGCCGAATCCCTGGGCGCCAAGGTGTCGGGCTCGGTCTCCAAGAAGACCGACCTCGTCGTCGCCGGCCCCGGCGCGGGCTCTAAGCTCAAGACCGCCACCGAACTCGGCATCCAGGTCATGACCGAGGACGAATGGCTGACCATGGTGGCGGGCGGCTAGGCGGCCCACCCCCTCAACGGCTTGCTGCGAACCGCGCTCAAGACATGCTGCTTCCAGGCCGGCGGCCGAAATTCAGTCAACGGAAAGTAACCATGAGCTGTACTATTGTAGAGCTCTAATTCGCGTTGACTCCGCGGTTCATCGGCATAACGATGTTCGCGCGGAGGTGTCCTCCGCCTGGGCGCCCCCATTCCGGCGCGCGCCGCTAGCCCAGCAGATCGCTTGCTCACCCGACACGCCAACCGCGCGTGATCGTTTTCACGCGCCCTTTCAGGGACGATGACATGCAGGTGCCTGCTCACGGTACGCGTACCGTTTCCGAGGCCGACTTCGGCCGCATGAAGCTGTTGGACGAACTGGCCGCCACGGCCCATTCCGACGCCGATCTTGCCGCCCTGGCCATGGAGATGATCAGTCCTCCCGACAAGGCCAAGGATGGGTCCGACGACGAGGAGAACCCCTTCGTCCCGGCCGGCTACACCTATTTCGGCCAGTTCGTGGACCATGACCTGACCTTCGACACCCATTCGGTGTTCGACGACCCGACCAGCTTCGAGCGCGCATCCAACATGCGCACGCCGCGCTTCGACCTCGACAACGTCTACGGCCGTGGGCCGGACGACCAGCCCTATCTCTACCAGGACAGCTTCGACGGCACGATGCTGCTGGGCGATGCCCTGACCAACGGCGTCAAGGACGTCCAGCGCAACGCCGAGGGCCGCGCGATCATCGGCGATCCCCGCAACGACGAGAACTCGATCGTCGTGCAGTTGCAGTCGGCCTTCATCCGCTTCCACAACAAGATGGTCCAGCGGGCGGTGAACGGGGTCGGCACGCCGAAGCTCAGCGGCCGCGCCGCCTTCCTCTGGGCCCAGACCCAGACGCGCACCCACTACCAGCGCATTGTGCTGGACGACTTCCTGCCCCGGATCATGGATCCGACCGCCAGCACGGTGGCCCCGATCTTCTCGTCGCTCTCGACAGGCCACCGGCCGACTCTGCGCCTCTACGACCTGGACCATCCGCCCTACATGCCTGTGGAGTTCTCGGTCGCCGCCTACCGCTTTGGTCATTCGATGATCCGGCCGGGCTATCGGCTGTCTGTCGCCCCGGGGGACGTTCCGCTCACCGAGCCCGACAACAAGCGGCTGTTTCCGATCTTCGATGGTGAAACGGCCGGCCTGCGGGGCTTCCAGCGCCTGGACAAAGGCAAGGGCATCGACTGGAGCCTGTTCTTCGCCAAGGGCCTGGCCGCGGGTGATCGCCTCGACAACGGTCCCGCCGCGGCCAACAACGGCAAGGGCGTTCACCGCACCCAGCTCGCCTACAAGATCGACACCATGCTGGTGGCCCCGATCGGGACCCTGCCGCACGCGGTGGCGTTCAACCCGTCCTCGCTGGCCCTGCGCAATCTGATGCGGGGGCGAGACTTCGGTCTTCCTTCCGGCCAGGCGGCGGCGGGCAAGATCGGCGCGCCGGTGCTCGGCGAGGACAAGCTCAGCGTCCGGACCAACAACGACTTCAAGAAGCGCAAGCCGATCAAGGACATCAGCCCGCACTTCGACGGCAATGCGCCGCTGTGGTTCTACATCCTGGCCGAGGCGGAGCAGGAGGTCGTGAAGGGTGTCGGCGACGGCAAGGATGCGATCACGCTCGGCGCGCGCCTTGGGCCGTTGGGCGCGGCCATCGTGCTGGAGACGGTGGTGGGCCTGATGCTGGCCGACCCGGAATCGGTGCTCAACCCGCGCGCTACCTGGCGCTCGATCAACGGCAAGCCGACCTTCAGCCTGGAAGAGCTGTTCGCCGAGATCGGCACACCCTTGACCTGAGGTTCAGGCCCGGGCGGTTACGATCCAGGTCGCCGAGGCGATCTTCACGCCGTCCGGGCCTTCATGCTCGGCCAGCGCCTTGCGCACCGCGCCGATGACAGCGCCGCGCTTGTCGGGGTTCTCGCGAAGCATGGCGCCCAGTGGCCCCACCTTCAGCGAGACCTCCAGGGTCTGGTCCAGGTCGCCGCTGCCGATCTTCTCGTCGTGCGGCGCGATCGCGATGTCCTGGAAGCCGGCGTCGGTCAGAATCGAACGCACACGCTCTGGGTCGGCGAAGGCGAAGGGCCCCGGCGCGCCCGGCGTCGGGGGCGGGCCGGGCGGCAAGAGGTCGGCGGCCGCAGCCATCGGCAGGGTCATGAACGGGTTGTGGTCCGGCGCGCGCCAACAGACGAAGGCGAGGCGACCACCGGGCTTCAGCCCCTTGCGGATATTGGCGAAGGCCGCCGCCGGGTCGGCGAAAAACATTACTCCGAAACGCGAGAAGGCCGCGTCGAAGCTTCCCGGCGCGAATGGATGGATCTGGGCGTCGGCCTCGATGAAGCTCGCTCCGGCGACGCCCTCCGCCGCCGCCCGAGCCTTCGCGACCTCGAGCATGGGCCGGGAGATATCAAGGCCGGTCGCCGTTCCGCCGGGCGCGACGGCGCGGGCCAGGGCCAGGGTGGTCTGGCCGCTGCCGCAGCCGACATCCAGCACCCGCTCGCCGGCCTGGGGCGCCAGCGCCGTCTGGGCGGCGAGGCCCAGCGGTTCGAGCTGGGCGTCCATCCGCGCCTGCAGCGCCGCCCAGGTCTCGCCCGCGCCGGCGTTCCAGTAGGCGATCTGGTCGTCGTTGCCGCCGCTCATAGCGGTGCGCAGACGGCTTCGAGCCAAGCCCGGATGTCCGGCTCGACCCGCGGACCCACCTCGGCCAGGACGCGGGCGTGGTAGGCGTCGAGCTGGGCGCGCTCCTCGGCCGTCAGCATCGCAGCCACGATCAGGCGGCGGTCGATCGGCGCCAGCGTCAGGGTCTCGAAGCCCAACATCGGCCGCTCGCCGCCCGCGATCGGCGTGGCCTCGGTCACGTATTGCAGGTTCTCAATCCGGATGCCGTAGGCGCCTTCCTTGTAGTAGCCGGGCTCGTTGGACAGGATCATGCCCGGCCGCAGGGCCACGAAGTTGGGCATCTTGGCGATCCGCTGCGGGCCTTCATGGACGCCCAGATAGCTGCCCACGCCGTGGCCGGTGCCGTGGTCGTAGTCGAGCCCCTGGGCCCACAGCGGCGCACGGGCAAGAATGTCCAACGCCGATCCGGTCGTCCCCGCCGGGAAGCGCACGCGGCTCAGCGCCAGGTGCCCCTTCAGCACCAGGGTGAAACGCTCGCACATCTCCGCGCTCGGCTCGCCGATGGCGACGGTGCGGGTGACGTCGGTGGTGCCGTCCAGGTACTGGGCGCCGGAATCCACCAGCAGCAGCGAGCCGGTCTCGGTCTTCTTGTTGAGCCGCAGGGTCGGGCGGTAGTGGACGATGGCCCCATTCGAGGCGGCGCCGGCGATGGTGTCGAAGGACAGGTCCTTTAGCGCGCCGGTGGCTTCGCGGAAGCCTTCCAGGCGGGTCACGACCTCGACCTCGTCGGGCAGGCTCGTCTGGGCGTCGGTCGCCAGCCAGTGGAGGAACCTCGCAAGCGCCGCACCATCGCGGCGGTGGGCCTCGGTGGTCCCGGCGATCTCGACGCCGTTCTTGCAGGCCCGCGGCAGGGCGCAGGGGTCGTCGCCCCGCACCACCTCGGCGCCGGCCCCACGCAGCGCCTCGAAGTACCAGGCCGAGGACTGCGCCGGGTCGACCAGGACGCGCTTGCCCTTCAGCTCCGCCAGTGCGCCTTCCAGGTCGTCCGGGGTCTCCAGCCGCACCTGGTTGCCGAGCCAGGCCGGCAGGGCCTCTGTCACCTTGGCGGGATCGAGGAAGCTGCCGAGCCCGGCGAGGTCGGCGTGCCACTG
>CAMFIW010000172.1 GCA_945952355.1 uncultured Phenylobacterium sp.
GACGAGGCTGATGCTCTCCAGACCGCCGCCGACCGCGACATTGGCGCCGTCGTTGATGATGTACTTCGCGGCCGTGGCGATGCCCATCAGGCCCGACGAGCACTGGCGGTCGAGCGTCATGCCCGAGACGGTGTTCGGCAGGCCGGCGCGCAGGGCCGCCTGGCGGGCGATGTTGTTGCCGGTCGAACCCTGCTGCAGGGCCGCGCCCATCACCACGTCGTCGACGGTGGCCGGGTCGATGCCGGCGCGGGCGATCGCCTGGGCGATCACGTGACCCCCGAGCTCGGCGCCCGAGGTGTTGTTGAAGGCGCCGCGATAGGCCTTGCCGATCGGCGTGCGGGCAGTGGAGACGATGACGGCTTCACGCATGGGGATAGTCCTTGTGGAGGTTTGGGGCTTCGTGGGAGGTGAGTCGAAATTTGAACGAACGGAATGTCGTAGGTCGGAAAAAATCCCCCTGGATATAGCGCGTCCAGGGGGATTTTGCAGCCTAGGTCAGACTAGAGGGAGCCGAAGGTCTTGCCCTCGGCCACGACCTTCTCCAGCAGGGCCGCCGGCTTGAACTGGTCGCCCATCTTGGCCTGGAATTCCTTCATCTTCTCCAGGACCTTGGCCGGGCCGATCTGGTCGCCGTACCACATCGGGCCGCCGCGATAGACGGGCCAGCCGTAGCCGTTCTGCCAGACCACATCGATGTCGGAGGCGCGGATGGCCTTCTTCTCTTCGAGGATCTTCAGGCCCTCGTTGATCATCGGATAGATGGCCCGCTCCAGGATCTCCTCGTCGCTCACCTTGCGCGGATTGGCGCCGGTCTTGACGATGAAGTCGTTGATCACCTTCTCGGTGAAGGGGCTCGGCTTGGCGACGCGGTTCTCGTCGTAGTCGTAGTAGCCCGCGCCGGTCTTCTGGCCGCGGCGGTCGGCTTCGCACAGCACGTCGCGGATGCTTTCGCCGTTCGACTTCTCCTTCACCCAGCCGATGTCCAGGCCGGCCAGGTCGCTCATGGCGAACGGGCCCATCGGGAAGCCGAAGTCGTAGAGCACACGGTCCACGTCCCAGGGCATGGCGCCTTCCATGACCAGCTTCTGGGCCTCGCGCTGGCGCTGACCGAGGATGCGGTTGCCGACGAAGCCGGGGCAGACCCCGACCAGCACGGCCACCTTGCCGATCTGCTTGGCGAGCTTCATCGAGGTGGCGATCACCGAGGCCGAGGTGTGGTCGGCGCGGACGATCTCCAAGAGCTTCATGACGTTGGCCGGCGAGAAGAAGTGCAGGCCGATGACGCTCTCCGGACGCTTGGTCACCGAGGCGATCTCGTCGATGTTCAGGCCCGAGGTGTTGGTGGCCAGGATCGCGCCCGGCTTACAGATCGCGTCGAGCTTGGTGAAGATGTCCTTCTTGATGTCCATGCGCTCGAACACCGCCTCGATCACGAGGTCGACGTCGGCCAGGGCGTTCATGTCCATCGAGCCGGTGATCAGGCCGGTCCGCTGTTCGACCTGCTGGGCCGTGATGCCGCCGCGCGAGGCGGTGCGTTCGTAGTTCGCCTTGATCACGCCCAGGCCGCGGGTCAGCGCCGCTTCCTGCACTTCCACGATCACCACCGGGATGCCGACATTGGCGAAGTTCATCGCGATGCCGCCGCCCATGGTGCCGGCGCCGATGATGCCGACCTTCTTGATCGGGATCAGCGGGGTGTCGTCTGGAACGTCCGGGATCTTGTTGGCCTGGCGCTCGGCGAAGAACGAGTAGCGCTGCGCCGCCGATTCCGAGCTCGACATGACTTCGCCGAACAGCTTGCGCTCGACGGCCAGGCCTTCCTCGAACGGCAGGTTCACCGCCGCCCCGATGCACTTGATGTTGGCTTCCGGCGCCTTGTAGCCGCGGAACTTGCGGGCGTTGGCCTTGCGGCAGTTCTCGAAGATCTCGGGATGGCCGCGGGCCGCCTCGACCTTGGTGTTGTTGTCGCGGACCTTCACCAGCGGCTTGTTCTCGGCGACCAGCTTGCGGGCGAAGGCGATCGCCTGCTCCTTCAGCTTGCCTTCCTCGACCAGCTCGTCGACCAGGCCCATCTCCAGGGCTTCCTTGGCGGGGGCGTGACGACCGGAGGTCATCATCTCCAGGGCCTTCTCGACGCCGGCCACGCGGGGCAGGCGCTGGGTGCCGCCGGCGCCCGGCAGCAGGCCGAGGTTCACTTCCGGCAGGCCGAGGCGCGCCGAGGGGACCGCCACGCGGTAGTGGGCGCAAAGCGCCACTTCCAGGCCGCCGCCCAGCGCCGTGCCGTGAATCGCGGCGACCACCGGCTTCGGCGAATTCTCCATCATGGTCTGGACGTCGAACAGCGAGGCGCCGGCCATGGCGCCGCCGAACTCGGTGATGTCGGCGCCGGCGATGAAGGTGCGGCCGTCGCAGATCAGCACGATGGCCTTGGCGGCCGGGTCGTCGATCGCGGCCTTGAAGCCGTCGTAGAGGCCCTGGCGGACATTGGCCGACAGCGCGTTCACCGGCGGCGAATTGAGGGTGATGACGGCGACGTCGCCGTCGAGCGTCAGGTCGGTCACCGGGTTGATGGCGGTCATTATGGCGTCCTCGACATAGGGATAAAGAGCCGCTTCTCGGGTGGGCGGCCTGATGGATTCAAACGGTTGTTTATACGCCGTACGGCAGCGGCGCGAGTCAAGAATTCATTGGGTTTGCGGCCGGCCGAAGGCGGTCTAAACCCACCTGATCGCCTACAATATCGCAACGGAAAAAGGGAGCTCGGGATGGCTTTGGATCTGTTCTCGCTGAAGGGCCGGGTGGCCCTGGTCACCGGCGGCTCGCGCGGCATCGGCAAGATGATCGCCGAGGGTTTCCTCGAGCATGGCGCCAAGGTCTACATCTCTTCCCGCAAGGCCGGCGTCTGCGACGAGGTCGCCGCCGAACTCTCCAAGGACGGCAAGGAATGCATCTCCCTGCCACAGGACGTCTCGACCCTCGAGGGCGTCCAGATGCTGGCCAAGCGCCTGACGGCGCTGGAACCCAAGCTCGACATCCTGGTAAACAACGCCGGCGCCGCCTGGGGCGCGCCCTTCGACGAGTTCCCCGAGAGCGGCTGGGACAAGGTGATGAACCTGAACCTGAAGTCGCCCTTCTTCCTGACCCAGGCCCTGCACGGTGCGTTGAAGGCCGCCGCCAGCCGCGACCAGCCGGCCAAGGTGATCAACATCGCCTCGATCGACGGCATCCGCCTGAACCCGCAGGACACCTTCAGCTACCACGCCTCGAAGTCGGGCCTGATCTACCTGACCCGCCGGATGGCCGCGACCCTGATCGAAGACGCCATCAACGTCACCGCCATCGCGCCGGGCGCCTTCGCCTCGGAGATGAACCGCGTGGCCCGCGACCAGGGCGACCAGATCGCCAAGCGCATCCCCTCGCGCCGCATCGGCCGCGACGAGGACATGGCGGCGGCGGCCATCTACCTGGCCAGCCGGGCGGGCGACTATGTGGTCGGCGAGACCATCGCCGTCGACGGCGGCGTGGCCCTGGCGAGTCTCGGCGGTCTGTGACGTCATGCTTATGGCGTGATTTGCCTTGAGACCTGAGGCCCGACCCCCACGGAGCCCCGTTGAGCGAGACCGATCCCCAGACGCGCCAACACTGGACCCGCCGATGGCGGCCGGTGCTGGCCGTCGTGTTGCTGGCTGGCGTTGCGACCGCCGCCACCCTCTACGCCGCGCGCAAGGCCATCGCGCGCGAGGCGCTGGTCGGCTGGCTGCGCAGCCAGGGGATCGAGTCTGAGGTCGCCTTCCAGGCCCTCGACGCCAACGGCCTATCCGGTTCGCTCCGCATCGGTCCCGCAGCGCATCCCGACCTCACCGCCGAGGCGGCCGAGATCCACTACGACCTCCTGGGATTTTGGAACGGCCAACCGTTCGGGGCGCGGGTGACCAAGGTGCGGCTGCTGAACCCGACGGTGCGCGGCCGCTGGCATGACGGCCGCCTCAGCCTCGGCACCCTCGACCCTCTGATCGAGAAAGCCCGCGAGCAGCCGCCCAGCAAGGACAAATCCCAGCCGAAGATCGAGGTCGACGGCGCGAGCCTCACCCTCGATACCGACTTCGGCGCGTTGAAGGCGCAGGCCGATCTGCGGGTCAATGACGGCCGCCTGCAGCGACTGGATGCGCGGTTGGCGCCGGCGAAGCTCGCCGGCAAGGATCTGCAGGCCAGGCTGGGGCCAGGCGAACTCCACGTCGTGGCGTTCGGCGACCGGTTGGCCGTCGCCGCGGCGGTCCAGCTCGACCGGGCCAGAAGCGCCAGCGCCAGCCTGGATGGCGCGGCCCTGAAGCTCTCGGCCCAGGCGCCCTATCCTGACTTCGCAAAGCGATCCGGCGCGGGCGAGGTCACGGTGAGCCTGGCGGTCGACGCCAGGTCCGCCGCACTCGACGCCCGTAGGGCGCGGGGGCTGCATCAAACTCTAGGCTTCAAGGGTGCGGCCTCCGGCTGGGCGACCGACTTCGCCGTGAAGGGCGCGACCGACATTGCGCTGTCGGCCGAACAGGCGAACTTCGGCGCGGGGCAGGCGCGCGGCGTCCAGCTGCGCGCCCAGTCGCAGGACTTCGCCTGGACCCGTTCCGGCGGCGACAGGGTCTCCGGAAAGGTCCGCCTGACCGGCGCCGCCGACCGCCTGACCGCGGGCCCCGACCTGACCCTCACGGCGATCGCAGGCGTCTTCCAGGGCCCGGTCTCGGCCGCCGCCAAGGCCTGGAGCCTCGACCTGACCGGCGGCGCCTCGGCTCACGGCGGTTGGACCGGCATGGGCCCCGTGCGGCCGGGCGACCTGCCGGGAGACATCGCCCTGAAGCGCGCGCTGGCCGCCTTCCTGTTCGATGCGCCGCGGCTGAACCTGAAGGCCTCCGACGAGACCCTGGCCATCAACCTGATCTCGCCCGTTCGCCTCACCCCGGACGGCGGCGGCCAGGCCCAGCTGCTGGCCGCCAACGGACCGCTCTATGACAAGGGAAGGGGCACCTTCCGCCTGACCACCACCGGCGGCGGCCTGCCCAGCGCCGACCTGACCGTCGCCAGCTATGTGGCCGACGCCAGCGGCGTGCGCGGCCAGGCGCGGCTCGGCGCCAAGGGCTCGATCGGCCCGGTGGTCGACGGCGCTCTCGATCTCGACGGCGGCTTCCGCATGGCCGGCGGCTTGCTCGACGTGACCGCCAAGGGCTGCGTCCCGATCGCCGCCGCTCGGCTCGAGCTGGGCGTCAACGACGTCGAGGCGATCAAGGGCCAGGCCTGCCCGACCACCGGTCCGCTGTTCGCGCTCGGCGGCGGGGGCTGGCGGATCCACGGCGCGGTCGCGGACCTGGCCGCCGAGGTTCCATTCCTCGAGACCCGAGTCACCCAGGCGCAGGGTCCGATCGACCTCGCCGCCCAGCGTGGCGACCTGAGCCTGACCGCAGACATCCGCAGCGCCCGTCTTGAAGACACCGCCAAGCCCCTGCGCTTCCGCCCGCTGGCGGCGCATGGCGCGGCGAAACTGGCGAACCAGGTGTGGCGTGGATCCTTCGCCCTGACCGATCCCGCGGGCCGGCCGCTGGCCCAGGCCGAGCTCGACCACGACGGCCGCTCCGGCCTCGGCGGCGTGCGCATCGACACCGGCGAGCTGGCCTTCGCGCAAGGCGGCCTGCAGCCGGCGGCGCTGTCGCCGCTCGCCGCCATGATCGCCTCCCCCGCCAATGGTCGCGCCCGTTTCCAGGGCGAGATCGACTGGACCGCCAAGGATTCGACCAGCCACGGCGTACTCGACGTGCCCGGCCTCGACTTCCAGGGGCCGACGGGACCGGTGAAGGGCCTGAACGGCAGGATCGTGCTGACCAGCCTTGTCCCCCTGCGCGCCGCGCCGGGCCAGACTCTGCGGGCCGCCAGCGTCGACGGCATGGCGCCCATGACGTCCGCGGAGCTGAAGTTCGGCGTCGACCACGAGGCGATCCAGGTCGAGGGCGCGACCTTCGGCATGGGCGGCGGCGAGGTGCGGCTGAAGCCGTTCGAGATCCCCTTCGCGTCGGGCGGCGCCTGGAACGCCGAGGTCGAGTTCGACGGGGTCCAGCTCTCCGACATCGTCAAGGCCTCGCCCTTCGCCGACCGCATGGAGCTGGAGGCGAAGGTGAGCGGCCACGTGCCCTTCGCCGTGACGCCCGCCGGGGTCCGGGTGAGCAAGGGCGAGTTCCATGCCGTCACGCCGGGCCGGATCTCGATCCGCCGAGAGGCGCTGAGCCAGGTCTCCTCGATCGGCGGGACGCCGCAGCCGCAAGGCGCCCCGGCCGCGCCGGAGCCGGTCGATCCCTATTCCGATCTCGCTTACCAGGCCATGGAGCACCTGGCCTTCACCGAGCTGTCGGCAGAGGTGGCCAGCCAGGACGGCGGGCGGCTGGGCGTGCTGTTCCATATCAAGGG
>CAMFIW010000173.1 GCA_945952355.1 uncultured Phenylobacterium sp.
CTTGTAAGAGCAGTGCTCGGACCACATGACCGAGAAGACGCCCAGCTCCACCGGGTTCGGTTCCCGGTTCAGGCGCTGGAGGATGACGTCGTATTCCTCGGACTTCAGGCCGTACTCGGCGGCGGTCTCGCGGAGGCTCTTGGCAGGCTGGGCGCTCATGGCGCGCCTTCTAGCCGGACTCGGCGGGCAGCGCGATAGGCGCGGGGCGGTGGGGCGAGTTTCGGGGACAGGCTGATTATCTCGCGAACGGCTCGGGCGTCGGGGCGTCAGCGGACGAAATAATCAACCTGTCCCCGAAACTCATCGCGCGAGGGCCTCGGTGGCGAGGGCAAGGCCGATCAGCGCGAACGTGGCGACGGGGACGGCCAGCAGGCCGCCGACGATGATGCGGACCATCGGGATGAACTCGGTTCGTGGGGGCTCCGAGGCCGGGTCAGTCGCGGGTGCTGGCGCGGGTCATATCGGCGACCTGGCTGGGGCTGAGGCGGATCATGACGACGCCCGACCGCAGATGAGTCCCGCTTTCGGTGAAGATGGTCTGGACGAAATGGGGGCGCGGCGGCGAGGCGGGCTGGGCGGCCCAGGCGGCGTAGCCCCAGCCTATCGCCAGAAGGGCCGTCGCCCAGGCGCCGGCGAGACGGCGGATGTCCCCCACGGCCGGTTGCTTGAGGTTCGCGATCCGGGTCTCCAGCGGATGCGGCGCGGCGATCCAGTGGCATCCCAGGGGCAGGGTGGCGGGCGCGATCTGGGCCTTCAGCATGGTCTGGGCGTAGAGCCGGCGCTGGCGTGAGCGACCCGACATCACCGTGGCGTCGCAGGCGAGCTCCTGGTCGAGACGCGCATAGTAGGCGGCGATGTGGACGAGGGGATTGAACCAGCAGATCGCCTGGGCGGCGGTGATCGCGGCGTTGATCTTCGGGTGGCCCCGATCGATGTGGGCGCGCTCATGGGCGCGGATCAGGGCGCGCTCGGGCTCGTCGAAGATCTCGGCGAAATTCGCGGGCGTGACATAGCGCGGGCAGATGACGCCGACCACCGCAGGGCCCGCCCGGCCGGCGCGGGCGCGAGCCAGGAAGCGGATCTGGCCGAAGACCACGAAGCCCACCGCGAGTCCCACGCCCGCCAACCAGATCCCGGTGAGAGCCGAGGGCGACAGATTGGAGGGCACGGCCTTCAGCAGGGGCCCGGTCGCGGCCTGGGCGGCGGCCAGCGCCGCGGCTTCGCTCTCGGCCTCCGCCCCTGGGATGAGGCAGGAGACGAAGGCCAGGGGCGCGGCGAGCCAGAGCAGGTAGGCGCTGTGCGGGCCCAGCAGGCGGCGGACGGGAACCCGCAGCGCAAGAACGATGACGATGGTCAGGGCGGCCAGCAGATTGGCGCGGACAAAGCCGGCGAGCAGATCAGTCAGCATCGTCGTCGAGCTCCGAGATCAGCTTCTTCAGCCGGGCGACCTCGGTCGGCTTGAGGGACCGGCTCTTGGCGAAATGCGCGACCAGGGGGGCCAGCTCGCCGTCGAACAGGCGGTCCAGAAGGCCCTGGCTCTCGGCCTGCACATAGTCGGCGCGCTGGACGAGGGGATGATAGGCGTGGCGGCCGTCGACGCGCTCGGACTTCAGCGCCTTCTTCTTCAGGAGCCGGTTGATCAGGGTCTTGACCGTGGCGTCGCCCCAGTTCTGGGCGGCGCCCACCTCGGCGACGATCTCGTCGGCGGTCAGCGGTCCGCGCCGCCACAGCGCCTCCATGACCTGGCTTTCCGCCGTGGTGATGTGCATGGCCTGTTACATCCGTAAGATCTCAAGTTGAAATTACGACGGTAAGTCATCCTGTCAAGCCGCGTCGCCGCAGATTTTTCGCGGAACATTCGCGCGGGCGAGGGGGTTGGTCCGCCGTACCCCGGCGCACGTGGCGCCGATCGTAAAAGGAGACCCGTCATGGGCGACCAGAACACCCGTACGCCGCAGCAACAGCCCTCGAATCCGCAGCGCCAGGCGCCGGGCCAGCAGCAACAGCAGCGCCAGCCGGGTCAGCAGCATCCACCGGGCCAGCCCGGCCAGCGGGACAAGCAGGACAGTCGCCAGACGGAGCGTGACCGCTAGGTCATCACGCCATTCGGCGAAGGATGGAGGCCGGCGCCCGCGCCGGCCTTTGTCGTTCCTGCTGACGCCATGCTGGCGGCAGAACCCCGGGAGAGTGCGCAGGCCAGCCAGGAGAGACCGATGCCGTTGAAGGGAAGCTGCCATTGCGGCGCGACGCAGTTCGAGGTGGACGCCGCGCCGACCGAGGTGACCGAATGCAATTGTTCGTTCTGCGCCAAGCGGGGACAGAAGCACGCCTATTACAACCCCGAGCAATTCAAGCTGCTGACCGCGCGCGATCGGGTCTCGACCTATCAGTGGGGCCACTATGTCGGGCAGCACCATCACTGCGCGATCTGCGGCTGCGGGACCTATTCGGAGTTTCCCGACTTCTCGACCGGCCAGGCCGACTACGAGCACATGAAGGTCGGCGTGAACGCGCGCCTGTTCGACGTCGAGGCGTTCGATATCGACGCCGTGCCGGTGAACAAGGTCAACGGGAGGACGGACTGGTGAGATGAAGCCCGCTCTCCATGCGCGGGGAGAGGAAAAAGTGGCTCACACCACCGAAAGGGTCGGGCGAGACCGCCGAACCGCCAGCACCCCCAGGACGATGAAGGCCACCAGCACCACGCCCTGGGCCGCGGCGAAGGGCGGCTCGGTCTGGGTGGGGGCGAGCGCCTTCAGCGGGGCGAGCTTGGCGAACGACTGCACCACCAGCACGAAGACATTGAGATAGAGAGCCAGGATCGCCGTGCCGACATAGACCTTGCGCCAGATCCCGAGATTTCGCCGGACGTAGAAGGCGAACAGGCTGGCGGCCAGGACGACCAGCGAGATCACGCCGACGATGTGCGGCGGGCCGATCGCCTTCGAATGGAAGAAGAAGCCGGTGACGCTGGTGAGGATGGTGAAGGTCAGAAAGACCGCCGTCAGGGCGGACGGGAAACGGCCCCGCAGCATCTCGACGAGCGCGGCCAATCCGGCCGCGATGGCGATCAAGCTGATGAGGACGTGGACGGTGGTGAACGCAGCAACCGAGAGACCGAGGATCATGCTTTCCCCCTGGGGTCTTGAGCCGACCGGCGGATATTGCACGCAACGGCCAAGCTCGCCCAGGTTGTTTCACATCTCGGCGGCGAAGGTTTCCAGGACGAGCTCGAAGTAGGGCGCTCCGTTCTGGCGGATGGCCATGGTGCGCGGCCAGCGGACCCCGCCGCCCTCGATCTCGCCGGAAAAGGCGAAATCTTGGGCGACCTCGGTGACGCCGTCGTCGGGCGAGACGACCCGGTTTTCGGCGCCGATCAGACGCGCGCCGGGATCGAAGACCAGGGTGGTTCGCGGCGCGCCGGGATGGGCGATCTCCAGGCGACCGGAGCCGTCGGCTTCGGCGGCCAGCCATGTCTCGACCCCGGGTCCGCACAGCGGGGCCAGCAGCATGAGGCCGTAGAGCGCGTATTGCTGGCGCTCATGGGCGAGCATGGCGGCCGGCATGGGCTGCTTCTGGCCGGAACGCTCGGTGAAGCCCTGGGCGCCCTCGACGATAAGCGAGCGGGTGCTGGCGGGCCCCTCGTCGGCGAGCCAGGTGTCGGAGCGGGCGGCCTCGAACGGCCGCACCATCGTCGAGACGCCGACGGCGACGGTGCGTTCCGTGGTGAAGATGCGGGCGCGACCGGTCCAGCGCAGGGCGCGAACCGCCTTCAGACGCTCCGCCCCGCCCATGCGCGCCATGGCCTGATTGAGCAGGGGCGAGCCGCAGGCGCCGGAGACCGCGAAGGCCGGTCGGGCGGCGAGCGCGAAGGGCGCGGCGAGGATCAGGCGGCGGGAGAGCATGAGCTCAGCCTGGGTGGTGGTGGCGCGGCCGTCAACCAGGGCGGTGGTGATCGTCCTCCCCGCGAGAAGCGCAGCGGAACGGGGGATGAACGCCGATCCTACTGCCCCTCCACCACCGGCAGTTCGATCGCGCTGGCCGTCGGGCCGCCTCGGAAGACGCGCTGGGTGGCCTTCTGGTAGTCGCCCGGCTTGGCGAAGAAGATGTTGGGCACGTAGGTCTGCGGGTTGCGGTCGTAGAGCGGGAACCAGGTCGACTGCACCTGGACCATGATCCGGTGGCCCGGCAGGAAGACGTGATTGGCCGTGGGCAGGGTGAAGCGATAGGCCTGGACCTTGCCGGCCGGGACCGCCGAGGGGTGTTCCAGGCTCTCGCGATAGCGGGCGCGGAAGATGTCCATGCCGATGCCGAGTTCGTAGCCGCCCAGCTCCGGCTGCGAGGGCACGTCGTCCGGATAGACGTCGATCAGCTTGACCACCCAGTCGCTGTCCGTGCCCGAGGTGGAGGCGAACAGGTTGACCACCGGCATGCCGGCGATGCGCAGGGGCGCGGTCAGGGGCTCGGTGACGTAGGTCAGCACATCGGGGCGGCCGTCGACGAACCGCTGGTCGACAACCAGCCAACGCTTCCAGGCGTCGCCGTCGGCGCCGATCACCGGCCGAGGCTGGTAGGGCACCGGCTTCATCGGATCGGAGACGTACTCGTCATAGCCGCCCTTGGCGTCCGGCGCGGCGAAGCCGAGCTTGCCGTCGGCCTGCAGGTAGATCGGCTTCGACTTGACCGCGCAGTTCTTGGGGCAGGCGAGCGGCCAGTGGTCCATCCGGCTCCAGCGATTGGCGCCCGTTTCGTAGATCATCACCGGCGGGGTGTCGGCCTTGGGGCCGTTGGTCTTCAGGTGCTCGTCGAGAAAGGGCTTCATGACGTCGCGGCGGAATTCGGTCGCCGTGTCGCCGGAGAACTTGATCGGGCCGAGGCTGGACCCGTCATAGTTGACGCCTGAATGCCGCCATGGGCCGAGGACGAGCGAGAGCTTGTCGTTGTTCGTATCCTTGGGCTCCAGCGCCGCATAGGTGTGGGCGGCGCCGTACATGTCCTCCTGGTCCCACAGCGAGCCGACGATGATGGTCGGCACGGTCAGCGGTTTCCTGGCCAGCAACAGGTCGAGCGCCTGTTCCTGCCAGAAGCTGTCCCAGGCCGGGTGCTCGGAGACCTTCTTCCAGAAGCCGAGCTGGTCGAAGCCGTGGGCCTTGGCGTAGTCCCCGGCCGAGCCGGCGCGCAGGAAATTGTCGTAGTCGTCCAGGCCCTGGCGCGGGGTGGCGTCGCCCGAGCCCTTCTGGGCGGTCTGGCGGTAGATGTAGTCGAAGTTGGTCTGCCGCCAGGCGCCGTTGTGGAACCAGTCGTCGCCCTTCCAGCCGTCGACCATGGGGCTCATCGGTACGGCGGCCCTAAGCGCCGGGTGCGGCTCCAGCAGCGCCATGAGCACCGTGAAGCCCTCGTAGGACGAGCCGATCATGCCGACCCGGCCGTTGCTTTCGGGCACGTTCTTCACCAGCCAGTCGATGGTGTCGTAGGCGTCGGTGGCGTGGTCGACCCCGGTGGGATTCAGCGGCCCGCGCGGCGGGCGGGTCATGACGTATTCGCCCTCGGAGCCGTACTTGCCGCGGATGTCCTGGAAGACGCGGATATAGCCGTCGGAGACGAAGACCTCGTCGCCTTGGGACAGGGACGAGAGCATGTGGGGCGAGATGTTCCGCTCGGCGCGCTTCTTGGCGTTGTAGGGGGTGCGCGTCAGCACGATGGGCGCGTCCTTGGCGCCCTTCGGAATGACGATGACGGTGTAGAGCTTCACCCCGTCGCGCATCGGGATCATCACCTCGCGTTTGACGTAGTCGAAGGACGCGGTGGGCGGCGCGAAGCTCGCCGGGATGTCGGCCGAGATCGGGGAAGTCTGGGCGAGGGCCGTCTGCGTCAGGCCGAGGCCAAGGGTCACGATGGCGGCGAAGGCGACAGGTCTGAGCATATGATTCCCCCCGAAAGCGCGTTTCGAGCACACCCTAGCCCGCGGGTGCGGCGCGTCCACAGGCGGAATCGTGCGCGGATCGAGCGTGCGATGCGTCGCAATTGCTCCTGACCGCTTAGGCGTCTAGCGTCGCGCCAGGCTGGCGACGGAGTCCGGCCGCGTTAGGAGAGACATATGGCGAATGCGGAAGGCGTCGGGGGACGCGTCAGCGGGATCTTCCGAAAGAAGAGCATCGGGCAGATTCAGGCCGAGCACGAGCATGGCGAGCTGAACCGTTCGCTCGGCGCGCTGAACCTGGTTCTGCTGGGCATCGGCTGCATCATCGGCACCGGCATCTTCGTCCTCACCGGACGCGCGGCGGCCCAGTTCGCGGGCCCCGGCATCATGATCTCCTTCATCATCACCGGCACGCTCTGCGCCTTCGTGGCCCTGTGCTACGCAGAGCTCGCCTCGGTGCTGCCGGTGTCGGGTTCGGCCTATTCCTACTCCTACGCCTCGATGGGCGAGGTGGTGGCC
>CAMFIW010000174.1 GCA_945952355.1 uncultured Phenylobacterium sp.
TGGCAGGGCTGGACGCCGGACTTCATCCCGAAGATCACCCGCGAGGCGGTTGGCGACGGCCTGGTCGGCAAGATCCTGCCGATCGCCGGGCCCGAGGCGATGAAGCAGGCCCAGGCGCTGGCGACCCAGGAAGGCATCTTCGTCGGCATCACCTCGGGCGCGACCTTCGCCGGCGCCCTGCAGGTGGCGGCCGAGGCGCCGAAGGGCTCGAACATCCTGTGCATGCTGCCGGACACCGGCGAGCGCTACCTGTCGACCCCGCTGTTCGGCGAGGCGCCGGTGGACATGACGGCCGACGAACAGGCGATCTTCGACTCCACGCCCTACGGCA
Source organism: uncultured Phenylobacterium sp. (assembly GCA_945952355.1). GTDB lineage: Bacteria > Pseudomonadota > Alphaproteobacteria > Caulobacterales > Caulobacteraceae > Phenylobacterium. Next base: position 332 of record CAMFIW010000174.1, read on the forward strand.
AGGCGGGCTAACCCCCCGCTAAGCCTGGGCGGCTAGGCTGGCGGCGCTATAGGAGCGCCGCCATGAGCCAGACCTTTGGACGTCGCGCGCCGCAGCCGGCTGCCGGCTGGCGGCCCGAACCGGCCCTGCCCGTCGTCGCCGAGGGCGCCGCCGTGAAGAGCGACTGGACGCCTTCCGCCGACCCCGAGTTCGCCGACTGGCAGGCGGCGCGGCGCGGGACGCGCTGGAAGACCTGGGGCATGGCCGGGCTGATGGTGCTGGGCGGGCCGATGAGCTTCTTCATGCCCGAGGGCATCGGCCAGTGGGCCGGTTGGGCGCTGATGGCCCTGGGCGCGGCGGGGCTGCTCAGCCGCTTCCGCAAGCCGCCAGCAGAGCGGGCCGAAGCTCAGGGCTGACGCGCAGCATATTGCGCCCAAGGCCGCGCTCCGCCACATGGCCGGCATGAGCGCGCTGTTCTTCGACCTCAAGGCCACCCACAACCCACACCGCTGGTACCTGCCGCTGACCGATGCGGTCTGCGTGGGGTCGCCGGGGCAGATGTTCATGTATGGCGGCATCGGCCTGGCCAGCGCGATCGCGGCCATGGAGCGGACGTGCGACCGGCCGGTGGTGTGGGCGACGGCGCAGTACCTGTCCTATGCGCGCCCCGGTTCGGTGGTCGACCTCGACGTCTGGGTCCCTGTCGCCGGCAAGTACAACAGCCAGGCCCGGGTCATCGGCCATGTGGGCGACCAGGAGATCTTCACGGTCAACGCCGCCCTCGGCGCGCGACCGAGCCCGGTCTCGCACCAGTGGGTCGCCATGCCCGACATGCCGCCGCCGGAGGCCTGCGAGCGGTCGATGCTGTGGGGTGACCAGGGCCAGAACCTGAACGCCCGGCTCGATGTGCGCATGGCCAAGGGCCGCTATGGCGAAGGGCCGCGCGAGGGCAGGATCAGCGCCGACGGCCGGCTGGTCATGTGGATGCGGATGATCGAGGACTTCCCTGTCGACGCCAGCGCACTCGCCGTCTTCGCCGACTACGTGCCGTCGGGCGTGGGCGCGGCGCTGGGTCGGCCCGGCGGCGGCAACAGCCTGGACAACACCCTGCGCATCGTCCGGATCGTGCCGACCCGCTGGGTGCTGGCCGACATCATGATCCAGGGCCTGCATGGCGGCTTCGCTCATGGCGACATGCGACTATTCAGTGAGGATGGGACGCTGATGGCGATGGCCAGCCAGTCGGTGATTGTCCGCCACCTCGACTAGGCGGACTCAAGCCACCTCGAACCGGATCGTCTGCGCACCCTTCCACAGCAGGGCGTGGCCAATGCGCGGCAGGGCATCGACCCCCTGGGTGACGGTTAGGATGTGATTGCCGTTGAGGGGGCCATCCTTGCAGCCGAACGTGGCGAGGCCATAGGGCGCCAGGATCTCGGGCTCGCTGAGCGGCCCGGCGTAGAGCAGGATCTGGCCAGGAGCCGGACGGTGCAGCGCATTCTCCTCCGGCAGGGCGAGACCGATCTCGCCCAGCGGCGCCCAGCCGCTCTCACCGCTCCAGCGGCCGTGGATCAGGTGGCGCTCGAGCGGCAGGAGGGCCAGGAAGGCCGCGCAGGAGATCGGTGCGGCCTGTTGCTCCAGCCGGGCCACGAGGCGCTCGGGTCCGATGGCGATGTGGATGTCCATGCCTCCGCCATGGGGCGCCGCGCCTGGGCCGCGCAATCGAAAACCGCGCGGCGGCTCGCCAATCGCGACAGACTTGTCACTCCCGTCGCTTCGTTCGCCGGGCGCATGGATTGATATCTCAGACGCAACGAGGACGCCCCACATGAGCCGACACGCCACCGGAACCCGTGAGCAATGGCTGGCCGCCCGGTTGAAGCTGCTGGAGGCCGAGAAGGCCCACACCCGCGCCGGCGACGAGGTGGCCCGCCAGCGCCAGGCCCTGCCCTGGGTGAAGGTCGAGGCGACCTACCGGTTCGAGACCGATGAGGGCGCACGCGAATTGAAGGATCTGTTCGGCGGGCGGTCGCAACTGATCGTCTACCACCTGATGTTCGGCCCCGACTACGAGGCCGCCTGCCCGTCCTGTTCGGCGATCGCCGACGGGTTCAACGGCGTCTTCCCGCACCTGCAGAACCACGACGTGGCGTTCTGGGCGGTGTCGCGCGCACCGCTGGCCAAGCTCGATGCGTTCAAGCGGCGGATGGGCTGGACCTTCCCCTGGGCCTCTTCGCAGGGCGGCGCGATCAACTTCGACTTCAATGTCGGCATCTCCGCCGAGCAGCAAAGCGAAGGCGGCTACGAGTACAACTACCGGCCGGGCCGGTCCTTGCCCCCGGGCGCCGGCGCGGGGCCTGGAGCCCAGGCGGCGGCCCAGGCAGGGACCGATTTCGCCACCTTCACGCGCGAGCGACCGGGCATGAGCGCCTTCGCCCTGCAGGACGGCGCGGTCCATCACGCCTATTCGACCTACGCCCGCGGGCTGGATGGGATCTGGGCGATGTACGCCTGGCTCGACCGCGCGCCGCTGGGGCGCAACGAGGATGGCATGTGGTGGCGCCATCACGACCGCTACGCGGCCGCCTGATCTCGACATCGGCGCCCAAGCTGCCAAGCTCTGCGGCATGGACGCCCTCTTCCGCTTCAGCTCCGCCGTTGCGCGATCCCGCGAGGTCGAGGCCTGGTTCTCGGGCGGCGACGAGGCGATGCGGCGCCTGGCGCAGCCCTGGTTCAAACGCCTGCGCGCCAGCGGGGCCAACACTCGCGAGCTGCTGCACGACGGCCACCCGACCGCCTGCGTCGAGGACGCGGCCTTCGCCTATGTCGACGCCTTCTCGGCCCATGTGAATATCGGGTTCTACGAGGGCGCGTCGCTGCCGGACCCGCTGGGACTTCTGCAGGGTGCGGGCAAGCGGATGCGGCACGTGAAGCTGCGCTGGGGCGAGCCGGTGGACGAAGTGGCGCTCACGGCGCTGATCGCGACGGCCTATCACGACATGGCCGCCAGGCTCGCGGCGAAATGAAAAACGCCGCCGGATCGCCCCGGCGGCGTTCTCTGAAGCCTTTGTTGGGGCGCCGCTTAGGCCAAGGCCATCCGACGGCGCGAGCTGCGCACCATGGTCCCGACGCCGAAGAAGCCGACGATCATCATGGCCCAGGTGGTGGGCTCCGGCACCGCGGCGCCCAGCAGCTTGAAGGTCGCGGTGATCTTGGCGCCCTCATAGGAGCCTTCGTCGAGGCCACGGTAGCCCGTATTGAAGTCCGCGTCGTTCAGGGTGACCTGCAGGCGGCCGCCCGCATAGTTGAAGATCACCGGGTCGGCCCAGGTCACGTGACCGTTCTGCCAGTATCCAGCCGCCTCGCCGTAGGTCACGCCATTGACCGCGCCCGAGAAGGCCACCGGCGAGGTGAAGCTGAACATCACCTTGATGGCCTTGGCGACCTTGTCGTCGGCGTCGACGGTCGGCTCGTTGGTGTAGATCTTGAACAGGTCTTCCGTCGCGGTTTGGCCGACGGTGTTCAGATTGAAGTCGATCCCGCCCGGGAGGTCCTGGGTGGAGATTTGCAGGCCCGTCGAAGAGGTGTTGGCGGTGACCGAATAGTTGCCGACGAAGTGGGCGGCGCTGGCCGAGCCGGCCAGGGCCGCGGCGGTGGCCATCGCGATCGCGCCGGCGAAAATCTTGGTTTGCATCTTGCTCATCCTTTGTCTGTTCCGAACCGGGACAGACGCCCCCGGCCTGGTTCGAATGTGGCAAGACTGGGGCCAACTCCTGGTTGGTGTCAGACCGCGATAGGCGACGTCAGCCCCACCCCTTCGAGGGAGGTCTCGAGCTGCGAAACGCCCGCCGGCGGGGCCATCAGCGCCACATGGCCGCCCGGCCGCACAAGCACCCAGCTTGGGTCTCCAAGGTCGTAGGCGGCGTAAATGTGTCCGAATTCGTCGACCAGATCTCCGCCCTGCCCCACGGCGCGCACCCGCAGGCCGCGGCGTGGGACGATACGTCGGGGCGCGTCGCGCACACCGTAGGCCAGCAGCGTCCAATCGGGGCCCCGAAAGACCTCGAACAGACCCGTCGTCCGGCCGCCGGCGCCGGGGCACGGAGCGTCGGGCCCCGATCACCGGCCTGTAGCCGGCCGGGACCCGGACGTCGTTCGGCGGCGAGTTCGGAGCCGGCATAGCCGGGATCGAGTTCCTCGGTCTCGCGGCCGCGGCGCATGGCGGCGCCGTCGCGGTGGGCCTGCAGCAAGCCGATGGAGAGGCCAAGCACTCCGGCGGCGATCGGCCGGCGCTCGGCCTCGCAGGTATCGAGCCGTCGCTCCGGCGCCCCCCGACAGGACGGCGGCCAACTTCCAGCCGAGCCTGTTGGAGACTTGCAAGCTGGTGTTCAAGCCTTGGCCCCCGGTCGGCGTATGGACGTGGGCGGCGTCGCCCGCAACCGCATGCAGGGCGCCGCCCTGGCCCGTCGGGACCCGCGGGACCGCAGGGACCTGGCGCGGCTGGTGCGCAGGCTGGCCGACGAGGCCATGGCCTGGACCAAGGGCTAGGGCCCTAGTTGGCCAGCAGTTCCTTCACCAGGCCGTCGGCTGCGTAGACCTTCTGGAGGGCCTCGGTGGCGGCGGCGGTGGAGACGACCACGGTGCGGTTGATCGTCCCGTCGTAGCCGTAGTTGCCGCCCAGCGAGTGGATGTTGCCGTCGAAGGCCGCGCCCAGCACCTCGGCCTTGGCGCTGATCACCGGCGAGCCGGAATTTCCGCCGATGATGTCGTTGGTGGTGACGAAGTCGAACACGGTGTCGGGGTTCAGCTTGTCCTTGGCGGCGATCCAGCGCGGGGCGAGTTGGTAGGGCTCGGCTCCCGTGGCGCGCGTGTAGAGCCCCTTGAAGGTGGTGGTCGGGGGCACATCCACGCCCCGCCAGGTCCAACCCGCCACCTTTCCGTAGGACAGGCGCAGCGTGAAGGTGGCGTCCGGGTAGACCGCATCGCCATAGGCCGCGAAGCGGGCTCGGGCGATCTTGCCCGCCGCCGCGTCCGTGGGTCCGTTGACCTGGGCCTCCCAGATCTTTCGTTGCTCGCGGGCGGCCGCGTCGATCTTCAGCGCGAATTGGATCATGGCGTCGTCGGAGGCCTCGATGGCCGGCAGGCCGCCCTCCCAGAGGGCCTTTCGCACGGTGACATCGCCCAGCCGCGAACCGGACACCAGGCGGGCGGCCAGGGCCTCGGGGCTCTCCTTGCCTAGCAGCAGTTGGGTCGCCGGATCGTCGGCGGTCAGGTACTCGCGGGTCTTGGACAGCCAGCAGGACCGGTAGAGTTGCTCCAGGGGCGGATCGACCTTGGCGTCGTCCAGCAGCTCCTTCTCCATCAGCGGTAGCTTGGCGTCGGAATAGCCCGGCAGACGCTCGGCCGACGGCTTGGCGCGCTCCTGGGCGGCGCGGACCAGTTCGCGGGCGAACATGAAGAGGTCGGACATCGAACCCGCGCCACGCTCGAGCTGGCGATAGCGGACGTAGTTGTCGGCGAAGGCGACCTGCGCCTTGGCGATCTCGGCCCAGGGATCACCGATTTCCGCGGCAAGCTTGGGATCGGCCGCGACCTTGGCCTTCAGGGCCGCCTCGTCGGCGCGCTTGGCGTCTAGGAAGGCCTTGTCGGTGAGCGCCGCCTGGCGGCCAAAATAGACCTTGAAGCTGTTTTCCAGGCTGAACAGCGGGTCGGTGGAGATCCGCTTGTACTGGGCGCTCTCCTCCGAAAAGCGGATCAGCCGCCCGCGCAGCTCGGAACCCTGCAGCAGCGAAATGGGCAGGGTCACGTCGCGTGCCGTCTCGAGCTGCGAGACTGTGAGCATGCGATCGGTGCCGCCCGGATTGCCGGAGACGAAGGTGGGTTCGCCAACCCTGGGCGCGCGCGACACCCAGGTCAGGTGCTCGGGGCTCTTGATCGGCTTGCCGGCGTCATAGAGGCGCACGAACGAGACATCGAGATTGAAGCGCGGGAAGTTGAAGTTGTCGGGGTCGCCGCCGAAGAAGGCCGTCGCGAACTCGGGTGCGAAGACCAGGCGGACGTCGGAATACTTGCGATACTTGTAGAGCTTGAACTGGCCGCCTCGGTAGAGGCTCACCACCTGAC
>CAMFIW010000175.1 GCA_945952355.1 uncultured Phenylobacterium sp.
GAGATCATGCCTAGTCTCGTGGGCTCGGAGATGTGTATAAGAGACAGGCATAGATCGCCGCGTAGCCCGGTACGGCCGCGAACACGTTCACCGGGTTCGGCGTCGTGTTGAAGTTCGTGGTCGGGGTGTAGCGGTTGTAGTCCTGGCGCGTGTAGAGGTTGTAGCGCGTTCCCGAGGTGATCGAGGTCAGCTTCAGGTTTTCGGTGACGTCCCAATCCAGGTTCAGGATCACGATGTCCGTCTTCGACCGGTAGATCGGGTCGAAGGTGGACTCGATATTGCGCACGTTCGGATCCTGCATCTTCCCGGCATAGGCGTCGCCGGTCTGGAAGCCGCCCAGGGCGCCGAACAGGCCTCCGAGAGTCGCCTGCGAGTTCACCGTGCCGAGCGCGCCCGGAGAATAGAGCGAGGTGGCCGAACAGCCCTGGCTGAAGAACCCGCGCTCGATTTGGCCGATGAGCCCACCGGCGGCCGTGGAATAGCCGACGCCGCCGACGTTGGCCGGTCCCAGGTCCTTGGTGCAGTACTGTTTGCCGATCCGGGAGCGGTTGTCGTCTTCGTTGAAGCGATCCCAGGTCAGGATGGCCTTGAACTTGTCGTTCGGCGTGAAGGCGGCGCTGGCGCGGACGCCGTAGAGGTCGCGATCGTCGGCGTCGTTGCCGGTGTAGGTGTTCTTGCCGTAGCCGTCACGCTTGAGCGTCGTGCCCGCGACGCGGAAGGCCAGCATGTCGCCGACCGGGATGTTGATCATCCCGCGGAACTTCTGTTCGCCGTAGTTGCCGACCTCGGCCTTGAGGTTGGCCTCGAAGTGGTCGGTAGGGCGATTGGTGATCACGTTGACCACGCCGCCGGTCGCGTTGCGGCCGTAGAGGGTGCCCTGCGGGCCGCGAAGCACCTCGACCCGTTCGACGTCGTAGAACTCGGTCTCGAACAGGTTTGTTGGCGATCAGCGGCACGTTGTTCATGTGGATGCCGGTGCCGGAGTCACCCGACCCGGAAACCAGCTTCGAGCCGATGCCGCGGATCTGGAAGTTGTACCCGGTGAAGTTCCCCTTGGAGAAGTTCACGTTCGGGATCGCCAGAACCAGGTTCGGCCCGCCGTCGATCTTGGACTTCTGGAGGCTGTCCTGGCTGAAGGCCGAGACGGCGATCGGAACGTCCTGGATCGCCTCTTCCTTCTTCTGGGCGGTGACGACCAGTTCCTCGATGACGTTGGTCGCGCCGGCGCCGCCCTCGGCGGCAGCCGCGGCGAAGGCGGGCTGGGCCAGGGCGGTGATCGCCGCCGCGGAGACGCCCATGACGAGCAGGCTCCGCAATTGCAGAGGTGTACGCATTCTGTTTCCTCCCATGACGGCCGAGCTCTCTACGCCGGTCCGGTCCGTCAGTATTCGCCGCTTGCGTGTGGCCGAGGACACGCGGCGTGCGCCCTCAGCAACCGTGAAGGTCTTGTAGCGACGCGGCTTGTGTCAACATGACGGTGATAAGTGAACAATGTTCAGGTAAAATCTTTCAATAGGCTGTTGCTGAAATGCCAAGAACGGGACAACCTTCCCTAAGGTGAGCAAAATAAGGGATTTGCACCCCTTTTGAGCACTGGTGAGGCGTTTTCCCGATCCGCAACTTTCGGCGGTGCGCGGACAGCCTGGCGAATTCTTGCGGAGGGTACGGCCTGGGTCTCGGATGTCGCGTCCGCTGAGGCTTCCGCAACGGCCTCCCAGCGCGCATATGGGAGCCATGAGCGAACCTTCCCGCGCCTTGGTGCTCTTTTCGGGCGGCCAGGACTCCAGTGTCTGCCTCGCCTGGGCGCTGGACAGATACGAGCACGTCGAGACCGTTGGCTTCGACTATGGCCAGCGCCACGCCGTCGAGATGGCGCAGCGCGAGGTCGTCCGCACGCAGATATCCGAGGCGTTTCCCAATTGGGCGGGCCGGCTCGGTCCCGACCATGTGCTCGACCTGCGTGGCTTCGGCGCGGTGGGCGAGACGGCCATGACGCAGGACCGGGCGTTCGAGGTCACCGAGAAAGGCCTGCCGAACACTTTCGTGCCGGGCCGGAACCTGGTCTTCCTGACCTATGCCGCCGCACTGGCGGATCGGCGCGGCCTCAAGTTTCTTGTGGGCGGGATGTGCGAGACCGACTTCTCGGGCTATCCGGACTGCCGTCGGGACACGCTCGACGCCCTTCAGTCGGCGCTGAACATGGGCATGGCGCAGGATTTCGCGATCGAAACGCCGCTGATGTGGCTCACCAAGGCCGAGACTTGGAGTCTTTCAAAATCGTTGGGGGGTGAAGCCCTCGTCGAGCTGATCCTGGAAGACAGCCACACCTGCTACAAGGGCGAGCGAGGGACGCGCCACGACTGGGGACATGGCTGCGGCGCCTGCCCGGCCTGCGAACTCCGGGTCCGAGGCTACGACCAGTGGGTCGCGGCGGGGCGCCCCGCGCTCGAAGCGCGTATGCGATGAGCTACGCGGTCAAGGAGATCTTCCTTACCCTCCAGGGAGAGGGGGGGCAGGCCGGCCGGCCTGCCGTGTTCTGTCGCTTCGCCGGATGCAATCTCTGGTCCGGGCGCGAGGAGGATCGCGCCGATGCGGTCTGCATCTTCTGCGACACCGACTTCGTCGGCATGGACGGCCCCGGAGGCGGGCGGTTCGCCGACGCCGACCTCCTGGCCGACGCGGTTGCGGCCCAGTGGCGGGCCGGGCCTGACGAGCGGCTGGTGGTCTGCACAGGCGGTGAGCCCCTGTTGCAACTCGACCCCGCGCTCATCGACGCGTTCCACGCCCGCGGCTTCACGATCGCGCTTGAGACCAACGGCACGCTGGCGGCGCCCGACGGGGTCGACTGGATCTGCGTCAGCCCCAAGGCCCAGGCGCCGATACTCCAACGCTCCGGCCAGGAGCTGAAGCTGGTCTTTCCCCAGAAGAACGTCGACCCGGCGAGCTTCGAGGACTGGGCGTTCGAGCGTTTCCTGCTGCAGCCGATGGACGGGCCGGATCGCGTGGCCAACACGCAGGCGGCGATCGCCTATTGCCTCGCCCACCCTCGTTGGCGTTTAAGCGTGCAAACCCACAAGTATCTCGGCATTCCCTGAGCGCGGCCCCGTGCTCGGCGACGCCCCAAGACCCTCCCAGATGAGCCAGCCCGTTTTTGAGATCACCAAGTCCGCGACCTTCGACGCGGCGCACTACTTCGCCGAGGGACCGGAGCACCGGCCCTATTCGAACCTGCACGGCCATTCGTTCCGCGTCGAGGCCACCGTCCGCGGCGCCCCGCAGGAGCCTGTGGGGTGGGTCGCCGACCTCGCCGATCTCGACGCCGCTCTGAGAGCGGTGGCGGCCGCACTCGACCACGGCCTGCTCAATGAGAAACCGGGCCTGGATCGCCCGACTTTGGAACATATCTGTCTCTACTTCGCCGAGCGGATGAAGACGCCGTTTCCAGGTCTGTCGCGCATCACCGTGTCGCGCCCGACCATCGGCGAGAGTTGCGCGATGAACGTGGCCTAGCGCCGGTCGTCCTTGCCGCCGGGCAGGACGGCGCCGACCACCATCCCAGCGCCCTTGGCGGTGGCGCCGACCGCCGCGCCGGTGACGCCGACCGCCACCCCGGCGGCCGTGCCGAGCAGGCATCCGGACTGGCTGACACCGAGGCCGGCGATAAGGGGGGCGAGGGCGACCTTGCGCAAGACCGGCATGGGGCGCCTCCTGACAGGCCTTCCGCTCTACCGTCCAAACCTTTCCGAGGCCTCAGGCCTCGCGAGCCTTGGGTTGCGGCCCATCGCCGCTCCGACGCCACGGGCCGGCATAGCTCGGGTCGCTGCGGCGTCGCCGGTCGGGCCCGAAGAAGTCGTCCGTGCGCACGAACGGCCGAGGATGGTCGACGATGATCTGCAGCCGCTCCAGCACGTTGCGCGCGGTGATCGGCTTGGCGACGAACTCGTTCACTCCGGCGTCGCGCGCCTCCTGGATGCGGCGCATCGTCAGGTGACCGGTGATCATGATCACCGGGATCATCTGGTTCGGACTGTCCGATGAATTGCGGATCAGGCGCACGAAGTCGATGCCGTCGAGCGGCTCCATGGCGAGGTCGGTCAGAACTATGTCGACGGGGTGGCTGCGCATCATCTGCAAGCCCTCGGCGCCGTCGGCGGCCTCGTAGACCTTGTTGATCCCGACCGCCCGCAGCAATTCGATCAGCAGCACGCGCATGTGCTGGTTGTCGTCGACCAGAAGAATCTTCAGTTGATCGAGGCGCACGTTTTCGGGCCGACCGTTCCAGACTGCCGCATGGGTTGCGCCGGCGGGCCGTTTTCGACTCCGAAGCGTCCGGCTGATGCCGGTGAATACCGAGGCGGTGGAAAGGGCGTCAACGGCAAACGGCTGCGCTCGCCCTTCAAATCACGGGAATTCCGTACAATTCTGTCCGCCCTGCGGCAAAGCTCCCACCACACGTAGCGAGCACAATCAAAAGTTGTGTGATCAGTCTCGGTGGCCGGGTTGGAAGGCCTCGCCGCCGGTCTGAGCGCGGTGGCGAAGGAAGGCGTCGGCCAGGACGCAGGCGGTCATGGCCTCGACGACGGGCGCCGCTCGAATGCCGACGCACGGATCGTGGCGCCCCTTGGTGCGCACCTCGATCTCCTCGCCGGCCTCGTTCAGGCTCTTGCGCGGGGTCAGGATTGACGAGGTGGGCTTGAATGCGACGCGCGCGACGACGGGCGATCCGGTGGTGATGCCGCCGAGCACGCCGCCGGCCTTGTTCGAGGTGAAGGTAGGGCCGTCATTGCCCATCCGCATCTCGTCGGCGTTCTCTTCACCGGAGAAGGCCGCCGCCGCGAAGCCCGCTCCGATCTCGACACCCTTGGCGGCGTTGATCGACATAAGCGCCGCCGCGAGTTCGGCGTCGATCTTGCCGTAGATCGGAGCGCCCCAGCCGGGCGGCACGCCAATGGCCTCGACCTCGACCACCGCGCCGGTGGACGAGCCGGCCTTGCGGGTCTTCTCGAGGTGCTCTTCCCAGACGGCGACCGTCTCCGCGTCGGGGCACCAGAAAGGATTCCGAAGGGTCTGATCCCAGTCCCAGCGGGCGCGGTCGACGGTGTGGGGTCCGATCTGCACGAGGGCGGCGCGCACGGCCACTCCGCCGATCACCTTGCGCGCCACCGCGCCGGCCGCCACGCGTGCGGCGGTCTCCCGAGCCGACGCCCGACCCGAGCCACGGTAGTCTCGAACCCCGTACTTGGCGAAGTAGGGGTAGTCGGCGTGGCCAGGGCGGAACGCCTGGGCGATCTCGGAATAGTCGCGGCTACGCTGGTCGACATTCTCGATCAGCATGGAAATCGGCGTTCCGGTCGTGACCTGGCCGTCGGTTCGGTCGTCCTCGAACACTCCGGACAGAATCTTCACCGCGTCCGGCTCCTGGCGCTGGGTGACGAACTTGCCCTGGCCCGGGCGGCGCTTGTCGAGCCAGACCTGGATGTCCTCGGCGGTCAGCTTCAGCCCAGGAGGGCAGCCATCCACCACGCAGCCCAGGGCCGGCCCGTGGCTCTCGCCCCAGGTGGTGACACGGAACAGGTGGCCGAAGCTGTTGTGCGACATGGGCGGCTAATAGCCTAGCCGCCGTGGGCCCGGAAGAGTTCCAGGGTGCGTTCCCGCGCGAGCTTGGCGCTCTCGGCGTGATAGTCGGTCCGCCGATCGGAATTGAAACCGTGGCCGGCGTCGTAGACATGGACGCCCACCTCGGGGTGGAGGCTGGCGACTTTCTCAACGCCCTCCAACGGGATGCCGTGATCGTGGCGGCCGAAGTGCAGGATGGTCGGGCACTTGGGTGTCTGGTCCGCCATCTGGGGGATCTGGCCGCCGTAATAGCCCGAGGCCCCGGCGAGATCGTCGGACCGGCAGGCCATGGCCCAGGTGACGGTGCCGCCATAGCAGTATCCGGTGATGAACACCGGGCCCTTGTCCTTCAGGGCGTCGATGCAGGTCTGCGTGTCCTCGAGAGCCTGCGGGAACGAGTGCATCTCGCGCGCGACCTTGATGGCCTTCTGGATGTCGTCGGGTTCGTAGCTGGCCTGGAAGTTCGGCGCGACGCGGTCGTAGAGCGCCGGCGCCAGGACCTCATAGCCTTCGTCGGCATAGGAGTCGGATGCCTCCTTGATGTGGTCGGTGACGCCGAAGATCTCCTGGATCAGGACCAGACCGCCACGCCGCTCGCCCTTGGGCTGCACGTGATAAACGCCGATCTCCGCGCCGTCGCTCATCTTCATAGAGACGATGGTTCCGCGCGTGGCCATTGCTGCCCTCCCTAGGCGATGACCTTCGCGGTCATGACGGTGGAGCGAGGCCTAGCCCAATCCCCGCTGGTCTCAAAGGGCTGGAGCGCGAGGAAATGCGGGCGTCAGCGGCGGCCTGG
>CAMFIW010000176.1 GCA_945952355.1 uncultured Phenylobacterium sp.
GCCTCAGGCCAAGAAGTACGTCGCCGCCATGGGCGGCCGGCTGGCCGTGATGGAGCAGGCGCGCCAGGCCATCGACGACGGCGAGTTGCGTTGGGCCGCGACCCTGCTGAACCACCTGGTCTTCGACGACGCGAACGACGCCACGGCCCGCGAGCGTCTGGCCGAGGTCTATACCCGGCTGGGCTACGAGGCCGAGGCCGGCACCTGGCGCAACATCTACCTGACCGGCGCCCAGGAGCTGGTCTCCGGGCCCATGACCCTGCCCGCCGCCGGCTTCAGCCCCGACGTGCTCAGCGCCACGACCACGCCCATGCTGCTCGACCTCGCCTCGGTGCGGGTCAATCCGGACAAGGCCGCGGCCCGCAGCTTCAAGATCAACATCGTCCTGACCGACCGCGCCGAGACCCACCTGATCTCGGTCGGCAACGGCGTCATGGTCCACGAGGCCGGGATCACCGAGGCGGACGCCGGCGCCACGGTCCGGCTGACCCGGCCGGACCTGCTGATGACCCTGATCGCCAAGTTCCCGATCTCGCCGCGCATCGAGAGCGGCGACGTGGTGATCGAGGGCGACGCCGGGCTCTATGACGCCCTGGTCGACCTGATCGAGGCTCCCGCCCCGAACTTCAACATCGTCACGCCGTGAGACCGATCCGCGTCCTCGGATGTTGAGGAACTGTGATAGGATGACCACCTAGTCTGCGTCGCCGCGCGCCGGTTGCGCGCCGAGGGAGAATTCGATGAGCATGACCGACGTCCTCGAAGCCGAACACCGCACGGGCCAGATCAAGGTCCATGGGCCGGAAGCGTTCGAGGGCATGCGCGTGGCCGGCAAGCTCGCCGCCGAATGCCTGGACATGATCACCCCGCACGTGAAGCCGGGCGCCGTCACCGACGGCCTCGACCGGCTGTGCCGCGAGTTCATCCTCGACCACGGCGCCTTGCCGGCCTGCCTGGGCTATCGCGGCTACACCAAGACGGTCTGCATCTCGGTCAATCACGTCGTCTGCCATGGCATCCCGTCCGAACGCGCCCTGCGCGAAGGCGACATCGCCAATATCGACGTCACGGTCATCGTCGATGGCTGGCATGGAGACCACAGCCGCATGTATGGCGTCGGTCCTGTCGCGCCCCGCGCCAAGCGTCTGATCGACGTCACCTACGAGGCCATCCAGCGCGGCTTGGAAGCCGTGAAGCCCGGTGCGCGGACCGGCGATATCGGCCACGCGATCCAGACCTATGTGGAGGCCCAGCGTTGCTCGGTGGTTCGCGACTTCTGCGGCCACGGCGTCGGAAGGGTGTTCCACGACGCGCCGAACATCCTGCACTTCGGCCAGAAGGGGTCGGGCGAGTTGTTGCGTCCGGGCATGTTTTTCACGATCGAGCCAATGGTCAACCTGGGCAAGCACCAGGTAAAGCTGCTGTCCGACGGCTGGACGGCGGTGACCCGCGACAAGTCCCTGTCGGCCCAGTGCGAGCACTCGGTCGGCGTCACCGAGACGGGCTACGAGGTCTTCACCGTCTCGCCCCAGGGCGTGTTCAAGCCGCCGGTCGTCAGCGCCTGAGGCTTGCGAAACCGGAACAATTGCGGAACATTGCCCCTCGCAACCTGGGAGCGAGGCGATGGCGCGGGCCGAATTCGACGAGGCGTGGGGCGATTTCTCGCCGCCACGCCGAATGGCTGACAAGCCGCACTATATCGGCCACCGCGATCGGCTGAGGACACGCGCCATCGACGGCGGCCTCGCCGCGCTGCCCGACTACGAGGTGATCGAACTCTACCTGTTCCGCACGGTTGCGCGCGGCGACCTCAAGCCGTTGGCCAAGGCCCTGCTCGCCCGGTTCGGCTCGTTCGGCGGTGTGCTGGGCGCCTCGATGGACGAGCTGAAGTCGGTGTCCGGGGTCGGCGAAGCCGTCGCCCTGGACCTCAAGCTCCTGCAGGAGGCCACGCTGCGCGTCGGCCGCGAGCAGGTGGCGCGGCGGACGGTCATCACCTCCTCGGCCCAGTTGCGGGACTATGTCCGCGCCGCCATGGCCCATGAACCTCGCGAGCAGTTCCGGGTGCTCTTCCTCGATAAGCGAAATCAGCTCATCGCCGACGAGGTCCTGAACCGCGGCACCGTCGACCACGCACCGGTCTATCCGCGGGAGGTGATGCGCCGCGCCCTCGAACTCTCGGCGAGCGCGCTCATCCTGGTGCACAACCACCCCTCCGGCGATCCCACCCCCTCCCAGGCCGACGTCGCGATGACCCGCGAGCTCGTCGAGGCCGCGCGGGCGCTCAAGATCGCGATCCACGATCACCTCGTGGTGGGGCGCGACGGCACCGCCAGCTTCAAGTCGCTCGGCCTCATGTGAAGTAGGCGAAAGTCTTAACCGGCCGCACCTAAGGTCACGACCGTAGGTCGCGTTCCTCCAAAGAAGACCCCGCGCGACGCCCTCAGGAGGACCCCGGGTCTTGGAGCGCAGACGCAGCGAACGCCGGCCGTTCCGTCAGCACCGCCGCAAGCGGGAGCGAGTGCATGCGCTCGGCGTCGAGATGGATCTGGTGCGGCCCGAAGAGGTGATGCACCACGTCTCCGTCGCGGTGAACACCGGCGAGCGCTACTGCGTGGCCAACTACAACACCCACGGCATCTACCTCGCGCGCAAGAACCCCGCCTTCAACGCCTTCTGCCAGAAGGCGGACCTGATCGAGGTCGACTCCACGCCGGTCATCTTCTTCACGCGGCTGCTGGGCCTGCACTCGCGGCCGTTTCATCGTTGCACCTATCTGGACTGGCGCCGCCACTTCTGGAGCCTGGCCAACCGCGAGCATTGGCGGGTCTTCTACCTGGGCGGTGAGCCCGGGGTCGCCGAAACGGCCGCCCGCAACCTCGCCAAGGACTATCCCGGCGCGATCGTCGCCACCCGCCATGGCTTCTTCGACGCCTCCCCTGGTTCGACCGACAATGACGAGGTCCTGGCCGAGATCGCGGCGTTCGGTCCCAACGTGCTGTTCGTCGGCATGGGCATGCCGCGCCAAGAGGCTTGGCTGCTGGAGAACGCCGACACCTTGCCGGCCTGCGTCACGTTCTCGGTCGGCGCAGCCTTCGATTACGAGGCCGGCGTGCAGCGCGCCGCCCCTCGATGGACGGGTCGCCTCGGCGTCGAATGGCTGTTCCGCCTTCTGCACGATCCTCGCCGCCTGTTCGGCCGCTACTGCATCGAGCCCTGGGCGCTCGCGCCTACCGTGATCGGCGATGTCGCCCTGGCGATCCGAGAGGGACGCCTGTTCCGTGCGCCACGCCGCCCGCCCCGCGTCTACGTTCCGCGTGACGACATCGGGGTCAAGCTGACCCGCCTTGCCGACTGATCGACCCTAGTGCGTCGCCGCCCCGTCCGTGGTGGCGATCACCAGGAACACCGAGCCCTTCAGCTCGCCGACCAGGCGGCTGAGTGAGACCTGCGCCTTCAGCGGAACCAGCGGCGCGATCGGCGGCAACTCCGCGAGCAGACTGCGCACGTAGCCGATCTTCAGCGCATAGTTGACGTTCTGGGCGATCTCGTCTTCGCCCGTCCTGTTCATCTTGGATATCACGATCCCGACGGCCCGCCCCTGGGCGTCGATCACCGGCCCGCCGCTGTTGCCCGAATGGATCGGGATCGAGACCTGCAGAAAGCGGGCGTCATCCGAGCGGCCGCTCTGCGCGTCGTTGCCGGCGAGGGCGCTGACCTCGCCCGAGGTCATCTTCAGCGACACGCCAAGGACATCGGGCGCGGGATAGCCGAGGGTGAAGACCCGCTCGCCCATCACCGCCGGCGTCGAGGCGAACAGGATCGCGGGGCGTCCCGGCTCGCGGAACTTGGGCTTCAGGACCGCGATGTCGTTGGCCGGGTCCGCAACCACCAGTTCGGCCTCGCCGACGACCTTGCCCTCGTGCGCCAGCTCCAGCCTGGCCGCCCCCTCGACCACGTGATTGGCCGTGATGATATAGCCCTTCGGCCCCAGCCAGCCCGTGCCGGTGAAGGTCTTGGGCCCGCCGCCCTGCTGGGCGATGTGCTCAGGTCTGCAGGCATAGGCGGCGATCAGGTCCGACACGGCGCCCGCCGTGAAGGCCTGGATCTCGACCTTGTCGGACGGCGGATTGAAGACCCCCACTAGATTGCCTGCGGGGTCGTAGCTGTCGACGGCCTGGGTCGCGACACGCTTGCCTTGGCAGTCAATGGATTGAGCCATGAACGAGGTGGCGATCAGCGTGCCGTCGGGGCGCTTCAGTGGCGGATCGCTATCGATGCGCTCGATCACGCCGACGACCCCGCCGCCGAGCGCGGTGACCGAGTCCTTCTGGATGAAATATCGCTGGTGGTTCTGCGGATCGAAGCCTGCGGGAACCCAGTCGGCCTGGGTGCTCGGTCCGATTTCCAGGGCTGGCTTCAGGCTGGCGCGAAACTTCGCGACTTCGCAGATCGCGCTCTCCAGCGTATCGGCGACGCTGCCTGGCGGCGGAGCGACGAAGCTCCATTCGCCGCTCGGGAACACCGTTGAATAGACCACCTTGTCGGCCTCGTCCTTCTGGACGATCGAGGTGACCGCGAAGGTGCGGGCGCGGCAGTCGTGCAGCCGCCGGCTGAGCTCGACCAAATAAAGCTTGTTGTTGGCGGGGCTTCTCTGCTCGCGCGGAAGGGTCTGGCGCACCCAGGCCTGGACGAAGCCGCCGTTGGGCGTGATCGAACTTACATCCACGTCGAACCGGCTCTTGTTCTGGCTCACCGTAACCGGCTTCCACGTCTGCGCGCACGCCTCAGGCGCAGCCCCCAGGAGCGCGGCCAGGAACGCCGCCACAAGTCCGAATCGCATGGAACTCCCCGAACGCCACAACGAACCAGCGAAGAATCTAAGGCGCTGCGCGGAAAAGTGGAGTCCGATCGCGCGGCCTGGGGCCGAGAGGCTTGTGGAACCGTGTTCGAAACGTCTCGATGGCGTTGCGCCGGGTTCGGCGCGCGGTGAGGAGACCGGAAATGGCCGACGGCGCGGTGGACGTTCTGAAGGACAAGCAGGAGGCCGCGCGCAAGGCCGCCTACGAGACCCCGGTCGAGGACCTCAATCCGGCGCGGGCCTCGCTGTTCCGCGACGACGCGATGTGGCCGGTGTTCGAGCGGCTGCGCGCCGAGGCGCCGGTCCACTTCACGCCGGACAGCAACTACGGCCCCTATTGGTCGATCAGCCGCTACAACGACATCATGGCGGTGGACACCAACCATCAGGTGTTCTCGTCGGCCAAGGGCATCGCGCTCTCGCCGAAGGCGGCCGCGGGCTTCCGCGACCCCAACAACACGGCGACCAACTTCATCTCGATGGATCCGCCGCGCCACGACGAGCAGCGCAAGACCGTGAGCCCGGCGCTGGCGCCTCACGCCCTGGCGGCCATGGCGCCGCAGATCCGCGAGCGCGCGGGCCTGATCCTCGACAGCCTGCCGATCGGCGAGACCTTCGACTGGGTGGACTTGGTCTCGAAAGAGCTGACCACCATGACGCTGGCCACCCTCTTCGACTTCCCGTTCGAGGAGCGCCGCAAGCTCACCCGGTGGTCGGACGCCATGACCACCCCGCCCGGCTTCGGCGGCGGCGCGGCCAATCTGGAGGACCTGCGGGCCACCATGGCCGAGTGCTTCGCCTATTTCGACGGGCTGTGGGACCAGAGGGTCAACGCCGAGCCCAAGGGCGACCTGATCTCGATGCTGGCCCATGGCGAGGCGACCCGGAACATCACCCGCCAGGAATTCCACGCCAATGTCGGCCTGCTGATCATCGGCGGCAACGACACGACGCGGAACACCATCTCGGGCTCTGTCTACGCGCTGAACCAGAACCCCGACCAGGACGCCAAGCTGCGGGCCGATCCGAAGCTGATCCCCTCCATGGTCTCCGAGACCATCCGCTGGCAGACCCCGCTGGCCCACATGTCGCGCACCGCCACCCAGGACTTCGAGTTCGGCGGCAAGACCATCCGCAAGGGCGACAAGGTGGTCATGTGGTACGTCTCGGGCAACCGCGACGACGAGGTGATCGAGAACCCGAACGCCTACATCATCGACCGCGAGCGTCCGCGCCAGCACCTGTCCTTCGGCTTCGGCATCCACCGCTGCGTCGGCAACCGCCTGGCCGAGCTGCAACTGCGGGTGATCTGGGAGGAAATCCTGAAGCGCTTCCCCGACATCCAGGTGGTCGAGGAGCCCAAGCGGGTCTATTCCAGTTTCGTGAAGGGCTATGAACGGATGAAGGTGGTCATCCCGGCCCGCATCTGAGGCCTTGGACACGACCGCAGGACGCCCCTCCCCCGCCGCCGGCGAGCGCTTCGAGGCGCTGGATAGCTGGCGCGGGATCTGCGCGCTGGCGGTCGTCCTGTTCCACCTGAACGCGGCCACGC
>CAMFIW010000177.1 GCA_945952355.1 uncultured Phenylobacterium sp.
AGATCATGCCTAGTCTCGTGGGCTCGGAGATGTGTATAAGAGACAGGAGCTGTCGGACCTCGGTTTCCTGCCGCTGTGCCACTACAAGAACACGGACTATGCGGTGTTCTTCGGGGCCCAAAGCACGCAGAAACCCAAGAAGTACGACCGCCCCGAGGCGACGGAGAACGCGGCCATCTCCGCGCGTCTGCCGTATCTCATGGCGACCTCGCGGTTCGCGCACTACCTCAAGGTCATGGCGCGGGACAAGATCGGCTCCTTCATGGAAGCCGACGACTGCGAGCGCTGGCTGAACCGCTGGATCAACAACTACGTGAACGCCGCCGAGGGCAGCGGGCAGGAGGTTCGCGCCAAGTACCCCCTGCGCGAAGCCAGGGTGGAGGTGGCGCCAGTGCCGGGCGCGCCAGGGTCCTACAACGCCGTCGCCTTCCTGCGGCCCTGGCTGCAGATGGAGGAGTTGACCGCCTCGCTGCGGCTGGTGGCGCGCATCCCAGAGAAGGTGTGAGGCGGACGCGGGGGCGGAGCGGATCATGCAGACCGTTGCGCCCCTGCGTGCGCGCCTATTCGCCCTGCTCGGGGAGCCCGAGGGGGAGGCGGGCGAATGGGAAGCCTTCGTGTCCGGCGATGCGGCCGCGGGCCTGACCGCCTGGTTCGGCCGGGACCGCCTCGTTCGGGGCATGACGGCCGAGGCGATCCGGCTGGCCATCGACCGCGACATCGCCGAGATCGACGACAAGCTCTCCGGAGCCTGCGACGCGATCCTGCATCATCCGCGGCTGCAGGCCCTCGAGGCGGGCTGGCGCGGAATCCACTGGCTCACCTCGGCCCTCGGCTCCGACGGCCAGACCCGTCTGCGGCTGCTCGACTGCCGCTGGGCGGAGCTCGCGCGCGATCTCGAGCGCGCCGCCGACTTCGATCAGTCCGCCCTGTTCGACCTGGTCTATAACCAGGAATACGGCATGCCCGGCGGCGCACCGTTCGCCATGCTGATTGGCCTTTACGAGATCCAGCATCGGCCGAGCCGCGACCACGCCACCGACGACGTCGCGGTGCTCCGACGCCTCAGCGCGACCGCCGCCGCGGCCTTCTCGCCCATCATCCTCGGTGTGAAACCGAGCTGGATCGGCGCGGAGGGCTGGGGAGACCTCGACCGGCGCGCGGAGCTGGCTTCCTTGCTGCGGGCGGCCGAATACAGGCGCTACCACGCCTTCCGCGCCACGCCCGACGCCCGGTTCATCGCGCTGGTCTGCTCGCGAATCCTCTTGCGCGCGCCCTATCGGGGCCGCGACGCTGGCGACTGCGGCTTCCGCTACCGCGAGACGGTGGCGCGCGCCGAAGACCAGGTGTGGGGCGTCGGCGCCCTCGCGATCGCCCACATCGCGCTCAGGGCGTTCAACGACTATCGCTGGCTCGCGGCCATTCGCGGCCTGGTCCAGGACGAACTGGCGGCCGGCCTCGTCGTGGACCTCCCAGCGCCGGACTTCGAGACCGACGCGCCGGGCGTGATCCAGCGCTTCCCGCTCGAGCTCAACCCGACCGAGGCGCTTGAGCGGGATCTGGCGGAAGCCGGCATGATCGCGCTGCGCCGCTGCAAAGACACGCCATTCGCCTATGTCGGCGTCCTGCCCACGGCCCATCGCCCGTCCGGCGCGTTTCCCAACGAGATCGCGCGCGTCAACGAGCAGCTCGGCGCGATGCTGAACTACGTGTTCTGCGTCTCGCGCTTCGCCCACTACATCAAGGTGATAGCTCGCGAGTGGATCGGCTCCTTCCAGAACGCCGACGACCTCGAGCGACGCCTGTCCGCCTGGCTCTCGAACTATTGCAGCGTAGGCGAGGACCTCTCGTTCGAAATGCGCGCCCGCTATCCGCTGGAAGCCGCCCAGGTGCGCGTGCGTCCCATGCCGGGCCAGCCGGGCAACTTCGAATGCGTCGCCCAGCTCAAGCCGCATCTGCAGCTCGACCAGGCCATTTCCGAATTTCAGCTCGTCACCCTCGTCCAGGGGCTCGAGCGCCAGCTCTGAGGATCGCCATGCCCACCGCCTTCGACCTGAACGCCATCGGCAGCCTGGACCAGGCCAAGGCCGACCTGCAGGCGCGGCTTCGCGGCGCGCCTACCGACGTCGCGGCGCGGTTCGCCCTCGGCGAACTGCTGCTCATCGAGGGGGCCTGGGATCGGGCCGACACCCTGTTCGATCTCGTCTCCACCCAGGCTCCGGACCACGGCGTCCGCGTGGCTCTGATCCGCCAGCTGATCCGGGGCGAGATCTGGCGTGCCCAGGTGTTCGGCGACGGCCGCGCGCCGGAGATGCTGGGCGAGGTTGAGCCGCAGGTGGAACGGGCCCTGCGGATCCTGGTCGAGGCCAGGGCCGGCGGTCCCGCCGCGCAGCTGCGGGAGGAGGCCGACGCCGCGGCGCCCGCCCTGGCCGGCGTGGTCAATGGGCGCGCCTTCGAAGGCGTGCGCGATCTCGACGACCGGACCGCCGACGTGCTGGAAGTGCTGACGAGCAACGGCAAGTATTTCTGGATCCCCTGGAGCCGCGTGCGGAGCCTGGAGCTCGATCCGCCGGGCCATGTGCGCGACCTGATCTGGCGGCCTGCGCGCCTCGACGTTCGCGATGGTCCCGAGGGCGTCGTCTACATTCCGGCGACCTACTGGACGGCGGAGACCGGTCTCGATGACGAGACCCGCCTGGCGCGGCGCACCGACTGGATCGAACGCGACGGACTGACCCTTGGCCAGGGCCAGCGCTGCCTCCTGGTGGGCGACGATGTCGTCGCGCTCGGCGAGATCGAGAGCCTGGCTCTCGAGCCAGAGGCCGTATCGTGAGCCAGGCGCCCCGAGCGGCCGAGGCGGCCAGCATCCTCGATCGCCTTGTCGCGTCGGCCGACGAGCGCGAAGGCGAGACCATCGCCCTGTCGGTGCTGCGCGAAGGCTTGCGGCGCGACCTCGAGGGGGTGCTCAACACGCGCCGCCGGTTCCTCAGCCCGCCGGGCGAGCTCGACGAACTCGGCCATTCCCTGCTCGCCTACGGACTGACCGATTTCACGAACGCCCCGCTCCGATCGGGGGCGTTTCGCCAGGCCTTCGTCGCGGAGGTGCGCAGCGCGCTGCAGAGGCTCGAGCCGCGGATCCGCGACTTCGAGGTCACCATCCAGGACAGCGACGAGGTGGGCGACCGCATCCTGCGGTTCCGCATCGTGGGGTTCGTCCGCTTCGGCGGCGCGACTTCCCAAATCCGGTTCGACAGCCACGTCGATCCGGTGCGCTGCGTGATCGTGCGGGACTAACCATGTTCGACGACCTGCTGCCCTACTACAACAGCGAGCTGCGCCACTTCCGCGAGAACGCCAAGGCCTTCGCCGCCGCCCACCCGAAGATCGCCGGCCGACTTCGCGTGTCGCAGGACGCGGTCGAAGATCCCCATGTCGGCCGCCTCGTCGAGGCTTTCGCCTTCCTCACCGGTCGGGTGAGGATGAAGCTCGACGACGACTTTCCCGAACTCACCAGCGCGCTGCTGGGACTGCTGCATCCTCACTATCTCGCGCCGATCCCATCGCTCGGCATCGTCGAATTCACGCCGCAGAAGGGTCTGGCGGGATCGGCGACCGTCCCGGCGCGCACGGCCGTCCTCACCGAGCCGGTCGACGGCGAGGTCTGCGAGTTTCGGACGGGCTACCCGGTCGAGCTCTGGCCGGTCGAGATTCGCCAGGCCGCCTTCTCCGGCCTGCCATTGGCCGCGCCCTTCAACCCGCGCGCCGCCCATGCGCAGGGCGTCCTGCGGATCACCCTCGGCTGCACCGAGCCGGGCCAGACCTTCACCCAGCTCGGCCTGGATCGCCTGCGGTTTCACATCCACAGCGAGGCGCGGACGGCTCAGGCGCTCTACGAACTCCTGCTGAGTGGTGTGGTGTCGATCGCCCTGGCCGAGTCGGCCGTCGATCCGGAACCCATCTTCCTGGACCCCTCGGCGATCCGTCCGGTCGGCTTCGCGCGCGACGAGACCCTTCTCCCCCTCATGGCGGGATCCGAGGCGGGCTATGTCCAACTGAGCGAGTTCTTCGCCTTCCCCGAAAAATTCATGTTCTTCGACCTTACGGGCCTGTCGGCAAAGATCCTGCGCGGCGCGGGGTCGACGCTGGAGGTCTTCGTCTATGTCGACCGCCATGACCCCAGCCTAGAATCGCTGGTCGGCGCGTCGGACCTGCGGCTGTTCTGCACGCCCATGATCAACCTGTTCCCGGCCCGCGCGGATCCCATCCGCATCGATCCGGGACGGTTCGAGCATCGCATCATCCCTGACGCCCGGCGCGAGAGCTCGCTGGAGGTCTATAGCGTCGAGAAGGTCGTGGTGACGGACCGGGACGGGGAGGTGAAGCCCTTTCGGCCGTTCTTCTCGCTGGGCCAGCGACTGGCGGGCGGCGAGCCGGTGACACGGTTTTGGCATTCGGGGCGGCGGCCCAGCTCGGGCGAGGGGGGCGGAGACGATGCCTTTCTCACCTTCGTAGACGAGTCCGGATCGGGCCTCGAGCGCGATCTCGTGGCCTCCATCGACATCCTGGCGACGAACCGCAACCTGCCCGAACTACTACCTTTCGGAAACGAACGGCCAGCGTTGCGGATCGGGCACGAAGGCGGCGTGGGCCGCTGCCGATGCCTGGCCGCGCCGACCCGGGCGATCCGGCGCAAGCCCGGGCCGACCAATCATTGGCGGCTGATCTCACATCTGAGCCTCGCCCAGCTCTCCGTTTCCGAGCCGCGCCTGGCGGCCGATCTCGTCCGCGAGATGCTGGCGCTCTACGACCATGCGGATGCCGCGGGCGGCCGTGCGATCATCGAGCGCCTGACCTCCGTGACCACGCGCCCGGCGGTCGCCCGCGCGCCGGGGGGCGGGCGTATCGCCTTCACCAGCGGCGTCGATGTCGAGGTCGAGTTCGACGATCACCGCCTCTCGGGCAGCGGCGCCTTCCTGCTGGGGGCCGTTCTGGAGGCGGTCTTCGCCAGCCTTTCGGCGATCAACGCCTTCACCCGCACGTATCTGCGCCTCAAGGGCGACAAGGGATTTTGGCACGCATGGCCCGCGAGAACCGGAACCCGCTCCCTGATCTGATCGCCAGCCTGGCGAACCACTTGGCGACAGCGGACTATTTCCAGATCGTCCGCCTGGCGCACCGCGCGGTCCGCCATGCCGGCGCCAAACGCCTGCGCGACGCGCCCGTGCGGCACCGCGCAGCCGTGGGCCTGCGCCATCCGGCGCACGAGGTGTCTCAACTGGGGATGGGCGACGACGGCGCGGCGGAGCTCACCGCCAATTTCATGGGGCTCACCGGTCCTCATGGCGTCTTGCCTGACTTCTACAGCGAGCTGCTGATCGCCCAGCGCCAGGCGCGCAATCCGGCGGCCGGCGACTTCCTCGACCTGTTCAACGACAGGGCCCTGGCGCTGTTCTATCGCGCCTGGGCGCGACCGCGGCTGCCGGTCAGGTACGAGGAGGCCGGCACGCCGCTGACCGACCCGATCAGCCGGGGCCTGGCCAGCCTGGTCGGTCTCGGACTCAACGCCAGCCGGTCGCGCCTGGAGGCCGATCGTGGAGAGCTTCTGAGCGTAGCCGCCCCTCTCTCGCGCCGGGTGCGGACGGCGGACGGGCTGCAGCGCATCCTTTCCGGCCTCTACGAAATCCCCATCGAGGTGCGCGAACTGCAGGGGCGCTGGATACCGATCCGCCGCGACGAGCGCACCCGCCTGTCCGGCGCCTATTGCGAACTCGGCAGCACGGCGGTCCTGGGGGCGGCTGTCTGGGACGTCCAGGGCCGCTTCCGACTGAGGATCGGCCCCCTTGGCCTGGCCGACTTCCAGGTCCTGGCCGGCGACGGAGCCGTGCGCCGCCAGTTGGTCGACCTTGTGCGGTTCGCCGTGGGACCCGGCGCGGCCTTCGATCTGCAGCTGGTGCTCAAGGCTTCTGACGTTCCGACGCTGCGCCTGGCCGGCGGCCCCGACGCGGCGCCGCGTCTCGGCCGGACGACCTGGCTTTGTTCCGGCCCCTCGGCCAACGATCGGGACGACGCCATCCTCGACGCCGACGGGGCCGTCGCGGCCTAGCCGGCCGCGCCGCTCACGCGTTCCAGCTGACCAGGGTCGGATTGTCCACCGTGTCGTCGGGTGAGGCGGCGGCATGGATCACCACCACCGTGACGTTGTCGCGCGCGCCCCGATCGAGGCACTGGACGATCAGGCTGTCGGCGGCGTGATCCGGGGTCGGCGGACTCAGCGTCGCGGCGATCTCCGCGTCGTCGAGCATGGCCGTCAAGCCATCCGAGCAGAGCAGGAAGGTGTCTTCCGGCTCGATGACGCCTTCGCACATGTCGATGGACAGGTCCGGACGAACCCCGACGGCTCGCGTGATGACG
>CAMFIW010000178.1 GCA_945952355.1 uncultured Phenylobacterium sp.
CTGGTGAAGCACGCGGCCCTGCTGCAGGTGCTGGCGCGGCGGCCTGCGGGGCCGCTGAACATCATCGACACCCATGCCGGGCGCGGGCTCTACGACCTCGGCGGCGCGGAAGCCCAGCGCTCGGGCGAGGCGGCGGCCGGGATCGGCCAACTGATGCGCGCGAGCGACCTGCCCGAGCCCTTCGCTCCGCTGCGGGTGGCGGTGTCGCGGCTGAACGGCGGCGGGGAGACCCGGCTCTATCCCGGCTCGCCCCTGCTGATCGCCGAGGCCCTTCGACCGGGCGACAGCTATCTCGCCTGCGAACTGAGGCCGGAGGAGCATTCCGCGCTGGCGGGGGCGATGAAGGGGCGGGCGGGCGTCAAGACCGCCTGCGCCGACGGTTTCGCGCGGGCCGCCGACCTGCCGCGCGAGGGCGAGGCGCTGGTCCTGATCGACCCGCCGTTCGAGCGGGCCGACGACTACGCGCGCATCGTCGAGACGCTGGCGGCCATCGGCCGGCGCAACCCGCGCGCCCAGGTGCTGGTCTGGCTGCCGATCAAGGACCTGGAGACCTTCGACGGCTTCGTTCGCGACGCCGAAGACGCCGGCGCGGGGTCGCTGCTGGTCGCCGAGGCGCGGATGCGGCCGCTGTCCGACCCCTTGAAGATGAACGGCTGCGCCCTGGTCTTCGCGCGGCCGGCGAACGGGCTGGAAGCGCCGTTGCGGGCGATCTGCGACTGGACGGTGCAGGCCCTGGGCGATCGGGGTCAGGCGCGGGTCTGGCAGGCCGGGTAACGTCTTTTTGCAAATGCGAAGGTGGGCGCGATGGTATGTTGCATTGCACAATCCCTGACCCCCGGAGCCTCCCATGTTTGCGTTGCTCGACACGTCCAAGGATCCCAAGGCCGCCATGGCCGACGCCGCCAACGCCTGGCGCGCGCCGATCGGAGCGGCCTCGCCGCTGTGGTTGATGTTCGCCGGCGTGGCCAGCGCCGGGGTCGCCTATTGGTGGCTGAACCGCTGGCGCGCCGAGGCGGTCAATCTGGAGGCGACCCTGCCCCCGCCGATCGTGGCGCCGGCTTTGACGACACTCGAACCGCCGGCGCCGGAGCCGGTGATCGAGGCGGCGGCAGAGGTGGTCGAGATCGCCCAAGCGGCGGTCGAGGCTCATGTCGAGGCGGCGATCGAGACGCTGACGGAGGCCGCGCCCGAACCCCTGATCGAGGCCGCGCCCGAGCCGGTGATCGAAGCGGCCCCCGAACCGGTGAGTGAACCTAGCGCCGAGCCCGTCGTCGAGCCGGCGATCGAGGCGGCGGTCGCGCCGCCGGCCACCAAGCCGCGGGCCGCGCCCAAGGCCAAGGCGGCCCCGAAGACCGACCTCGCCTGACGCTTGGCCCCGGCCGGCGGGGCGTCTAAGTCTGGTCCTGCCGCGACGCACGCGGCGGGAGCGGGCGGTTGCTGAAACGAGCTTTGGACATCGTCGGCGCGGCGGCGGGCCTGGTGGTGCTGTCGCCGGTGCTGCTGGTCCTGGCCCTGCTGGTCCGCGCCGAGAGCCCCGGTCCCGCCCTGCACTGGTCGCGGCGGGTGGGGCGGCGCAACCGCATCTTCCGCATGCCCAAGTTCCGCAGCATGCGCACCGACGCGCCCGACATCGCCACCCACCTGCTGCCCGATCCGGATCACTGGGTGACGCCGCTCGGCCGATTCCTGCGCCGCTCCAGCCTGGATGAACTGCCGCAGCTCTGGAGCGTGCTGGTGGGCGATATGAGCCTGGTGGGGCCGCGGCCCGCCCTGCACAGCCAGGACGATCTGGTGCGGCTGCGCACCGACGCCGGGGTCGACGCGCTGCGGCCAGGGCTGACCGGCTGGGCCCAGGTCAATGGCCGGGACGAGCTGCCGATCCCCGAAAAGGCCCGGCTCGACGCCGACTATCTGGCCCGCCGGTCGATGGCGCTGGACCTGCAGATCATCGCGCGGACGGCGGTGACGGCCTTCTCCGGTCGGGGCGTCCGCCACTAACCTTCGGGTAATTTCGGAACAGGGTCAGGGGGTTTGTGCGTTTTCAGGGCTTCCGGAGCCCGCAATCCCGTGACCCTTGCCGCCCAGCCGCATATCGCGACGCCTATCGACGAGCCGCCGTCCGCCGCCCCGCCGCCGCGCCGCCCGCATCGGGGCCTGCGCATCGCCGCCTGGATTCTCAGCGGGGTCCTGATCCTGATCGCCCTTCTGGTCCTGGCGCTCGCCCTCATGGACTGGAACGCCCTACGAGGGCCGATCGGCCGCTTCGCCTCGGCGCGGATGCACCGGGAGGTCGTGCTGGACCATCTGAGCGTCCATCCCTGGTCGCTGGAGCCGAGCGCGGAGATCGGCGGGCTGCGGATCGCCAATCCGGCCTGGGCGGGCGCCGGCCACACGGCCGACATCGGCCAGCTTCTGGTGCAGATCAAGCTGCTGCCGCTGCTGCGCGGCGAACTGGTGCTGCTGCGGCTGGAGGCGACCAAGCCTGACATCTATCTGCGCCGCGACGCGCAGGGCCGCGAGACCTGGGACTTCTCCGGCGGGGCGCGGAAGGACAAGCCGCTGAAGATGCCGCCGGTGCGCCGGTTCGTGATCCGCGACGGCCACCTCGCCCTGCTGGACGACGAGCGCAAGCTGAAGGTCGACGCCACCCTGGAGGCCTCCGAGCGGCTGGGCGTCGCCAATCGCGGCTTCCAGCTCAGAGGCGACGGCTCACTGAACAACCAGCCCTTCCGGCTGGAGGCGGTCGGCGGGCCGCTGCTGAACGTCGACCCGAACAAGCCCTATGCGTTCGACGCCGACATCCAGTCGGGCGCGACCCGCGTTACGGTGCGCGGCGTCGTGCCGAAGCCCTTCGACCTCGGTGAACTGTCGCTGGCCGTGACCGCCCGCGGCCCCGACCTGGAGGAACTCTATGACCTGACCGGCGTGCCGTTCCCCAACACGCCACCCTACAGTCTGAAGGGCCGGCTGGTGCGCGAGGGCAAGGTCTACAAGCTGAGCGGCCTGTCGGGCCGGGTGGGGGACAGCGACCTCGCTGGCACGCTGAGCGTGGACGCCAGCCGCAAGCGGCCGTTCCTGACCGCCGACCTGCGCACCGAACGCCTGGACTTCGGAGACCTGATGGCGGTGTTCGGCGGCGCGCCGAAGATCCGGCCGGGGAAGACTGTCTCGCCGGCGCAGCAGGCCACGGCGGCGACCCTGCAGGCGGAGCACCGCCTGCTGCCGGACGCGACTCTGAAGGTCGACCGCATCCGCGCGCTGGACGCCGATGTCCGCTATCGCGCCGCCGGCATCACCCACGCCCCGGTGGACCTGAGGTCGGGTTCGCTGCGGGTGAAGCTCGACAACGGTCTGCTGACCGCGGACCCGTTGAGCTTCGACCTGCCGCAGGGGCGGATCGCCGGGCGGATCGCGCTCGACGCGCGCGGCGCGACGCCGGTGACCGACGCCGACCTGCGGCTCAGCAATGCGCGGCTGGAGCAGTTCATCCCGATCAAGTCGGGTGGCGCGCCGGCCCTGACCGGCGGGCTGGTGGGGCGGATCAAGCTGCACGGCGCGGGCGAGTCGGTGCATCGGGCCGCCGCCAACGCCGACGGCCGGGTGGTGATGATCGTGCCCGGCGGCGAGATCCGCGAGGCCTTCGCCGAACTGATCGGGGTCGATGTGACCAAGGGCCTGGGCCTGCTGCTGGCCAAGAACCAGGACCGCACGCCGATCCGCTGCGCGGTCGCGAGCTTCACCGCCAGGGACGGGGTGCTGACCGCCGACCGGCTGGTGTTCGACACTGGTCCGGTGCTGGGCGAGGGGAGGGGGACGGTCGACCTGCGCAACGAGCGCCTGGACCTGAGCTTCCAGGGCCATCCCAAGCAGTTCCGCCTGGTGCGGCTGCTGGCGCCGATCGAGATCACCGGCCCGATCGTCACGCCCAAGCTGGGCGTGGACAAGGGCAAGGCCGTGGCCCAGGGCGGGTTCGCCGCGGTGCTGGCCACCGTCGCCTCGCCGCTGGCGGCGGTGCTGCCCTTCGTCGACGCGGGCCTGGCCAAGGACGCCCAGTGCGGGGCGCTGATCGCCGAGGCCAGCGCCCAGGGCGCGCCGGTGCGCTCGGTGAAGAAAGCACCCGCCAGCCGGAAGACCGGCGGTTGACGGGCGCGAGCGGCGCGCTCCAAAGTCGGGACCAAGCCCAAGCTCACAAGACGCCCGAGGAGAGTTCCATGACCGTCCCGTCCTTCAAGCGCCCGGCGGCGCTCGCGCTCGGCCTCGTCCTGGGCCTCACCGTGGCCGGCGGCACGGCGCTGGCCGCCGTCGACGCGGCGAAGGTCTATGCCGAACGCCACGACAACTTCAAAAAGATCGGCATGGCCTTCAAGACCATCAATGACGGGCTGAAGGCCGACGCGCCGGACACCAAGGCGATCGCCGCCCAGGCCAAGATCATCAGCGACCTGTCCGGCAAGATCCCGTCCTGGTTCCCGAAGGGCTCGGGCCCGGAGAGCGGCGTGAAGACCCGCGCCAAGGCCGAAGTCTGGAGCGACTGGGCGACCTTCCAGGCCTCCGCCAAGAGCCTGCAGACGGAGAGCGCCAAGCTGCAGACCATCGCCCTGAAGGGCGATGTGGAGGCGATCAAGGCCCAGACCAAGGCGACCGGCAAGGCCTGCGGGACCTGCCACGACAAGTTCCGCGGTCCCGAACAGAAATAGCCGATGAGCGAGGCGAAGACGCCGCTGTGGGACGGTCCGACCCGGCTGTTCCACTGGTCGCTCGCGGCCCTGATCCTCGCGTCCTGGCTGACGGCCGGCAAATCCATGGAGTGGCACAAGCTCTGCGGCTACGCGGTGCTGGGCCTGATCGTCTTCCGCCTTTGGTGGGGCGTGGCGGGCGGCTCGACCGCGCGGTTCGCGAGCTTCCTGAAAGGGCCGAAGACGACGCTGGCCTATGTGTCGAGCCTGGGCTCGCGCGCGCCGGGCGAGACGGCGGGCCATAACCCGCTGGGCGCCTGGAGCGTGACGCTCATGCTGCTGCTGATCGCCCTCCAGGCGGGGCTTGGCCTGTTCGCCACCGACATCGACGGGATCGAATCCGGCCCGTTGTCGGACAAGGTGGATTTCGACACCGGCCGCCTGTTCTCGCAGTGGCACGAGTTGGCCTTCCGCGTGCTGCAGGGCCTGATCGGCCTGCACCTGGCGGCGATCGCCTTCTATGCGGTGTGGAAGCGCGAGAACCTGGTCGGCCCGATGATCACCGGCGCCCGGCGGTTCGGAGCCGCCGTGACGCCGCTGAAGAAGGCTCCGCTGTGGAGCCTGGCCGTGGGGATCGTGCTGGGCGCGGCCTTCGCCTACGCCGTGGCCAAGGGCTTCCGCATCAAGCTCTAGTGCATGGTGTCGGCGACGACTTCCAGCTTGTTGCCGTCCGGGTCGAGCAGGACCGTTCCGTAATAGTCGGGCGCGATGTCCGGGTGCAGGCCGGCCGGCCGCACGATGGTCGCGCCATGGGCCAAGGCGGCGGCGCAGGCGGCGTCGACCGCGGCGCGGCTGTCGGCGGTGAAAGCGATATGGGTTCCGAGGCCCGCGACCTGAGGGCCGTCCACCGGATAGAGGTAGAATTGTCGGCTGGTCCCGCCGGGGCCATAGGCCAGCTCGGCCTCGGCCGCCCAGGCGTTGGCGCAGCCGAGCGGGGCGAAGAAGGCGTCGTAGAAAGCGAGGGCCGAGCCGAGGTCGCGGACGCCGACGGACAGGTGATCGAACATGAGGGAATTCCCGGTCTAGCTCGACCGGGACGTGGGGGCTCGAGGCCCCCGCCGCAAGCCGGGGATCAGCCCGCCGCGCCCTTCAGGCAGTTGAGCCAGGCGTCCTCGCGGGCCTTCTCGGCTTCGCGCAGCTGGGTCTCGGCGTCGCGGACGGCGGCGTCGTGCTTGCGCCATTCCAGGACAGCGCCCTCGCGGGCGGCGCGTGCGCCTTCCAGGGTCTCGAACCGCGCCAGGATGGCGCGGACGCTGTAGTTCACCGGCGGGCCGACGGTTTCGCGATCCGGATAGACGCCGGTGATCGAGTCGGCGCTCTCCTTCTCGATCAGGAACACGTCCGCCCAGCCCGCGTGGTGGCGCATCAAGGCCCAGGGGCGGGCGATCTGGTCGGTCATCGAAGGCTCCTCGAATCCGCATCAGCGGGGGTCGCGCCGAAATTAGCGCGCCTGCGCGCCGGCTCCAACGCCGCAGCGGCGAGATTCGGCTTCCCCGCGCGGCGGCTTTCGTGGAAAAGCGACGCCATTGAATTCGATCCATTCCTTCCGTCCGATTTTGCGTCCGGAGATTTCATGAGCGAGATCGTCGTCGCCCAGCAGTTTTGCGGGCCCCCCAATTCCGGCAATGGCGGCTATTGCTGCGGTGTCCT
>CAMFIW010000179.1 GCA_945952355.1 uncultured Phenylobacterium sp.
AAGAGACAGGCATGGGCTCGACCACCTATACGGAGTTCCGCCAGCACTTCGAGAAGGACCGGGCCCTCGTCCGGCGCTTCCAGAAGATCGACGTGAACGAGCCGACGATCGAGGACACCATCAAGATCCTGAAGGGTCTGAAGTCCTACTACGAAGAGTTCCACAAACTCCGCTACACCAACGACGCCATCAAGGCGGCGGTGGAGCTGTCGGCCCGCTACATCACCGACCGCAAGCTGCCGGACAAGGCGATCGACATCATCGACGAAGCCGGGGCCAGCCAGAGGCGGCTGACCGAGGCCGAGCGGAAGGAGACCATCGGCCTGAAGGGGATCGGGGCGATCGTGGCGAAGATCGCGCGCATCCCGCCGAAGTCGGTCTCCAAGTCCGACACCGAGGCTCTCAAGCAACTGGACGAGGACCTGAAGCGCGCGGTCTACGGCCAGGACGACGCGATCGAGCAGCTCTCCGCCGCCATGAAGATGGCGCGCGCGGGACTGCGCGACCCGAACAAGCCGATCGGCTGCTACCTGTTCTCAGGCCCCACCGGCACCGGCAAGACCGAGACCGCGCGCCAGCTGGCCTCGACCATGGGCATCGAGCTCCTGCGCTTCGACATGTCGGAGTACATGGAGCGCCACACGGTCAGCCGCCTGATCGGCGCGCCTCCCGGCTATGTCGGCTTCGACCAGGGCGGCCTGCTCACCGACGCCGTCGACCAGCATCCGCACTGCGTGGTGCTGCTGGACGAAATCGAAAAGGCCCACCCCGACGTCTTCAACATCCTGCTGCAGGTCATGGACCATGGCGTCCTGACCGACGCCAACGGCAAGAAGGTCGATTTCCGCAACGTGGTCCTGATCATGACCACCAATGCGGGGGCCTCCGACGCCCAGCGCAACGCCATCGGCTTCGGCCGCGGCAAGCAGGAGGACGAGGTCGACGAGGCGCTGAAGCGGCTGTTCACGCCGGAGTTCCGCAACCGCCTGGACGCCATCGTCCAGTTCAAGTCGCTGACCCCGGAGATCATCCGTCAGGTGGTGCAGAAGTTCGTGATGCAGTTGGAAGCCCAGCTCGCGGATCGGCATGTCACCATCGAGACGACCGACGACGCCGCCGACTGGCTGGCCAAGAACGGCTTCGACGAGCTCTATGGCGCCCGGCCGCTGGCCCGCGTCATCCAGGAGCACATCAAGAAGCCACTGGCTGACGAGATCCTGTTCGGGCGGCTGGTCAAGGGCGGCCACGTCAAGGTGGTGCTCAAGGACGGCAAACTGTCCTTCGACATCGAGGGCGACGAGCGGGAGCCCGGCGCGCCGATCGTCGAGAACCCGGCCGAGGACGCCGCGCCCGAACTGGCCGACTGATCCAAGGCCTCGATTGAGACGGACAAGCCCCAGGAAAACCTGGGGCTTTTTCGTGCGCCTACATGGCTATGGGCTCGCCGAGCCGGGCATGATGTAGGAAACCCGCAATGAGCTTGGGCGACAGCCGCACCGGACAGCCTTTCCGCCTCGGCCACCGCCAGAAGCCGGTTCGCACATCCGGCGGCAGGCGCAGCAACAGTCGGCCAGCTTCGACGTCGGAATACATGGGCGTATAGTAGAGACAGCCCGCGAAATAGTTGTGGACCACCAGCGAGCGGCGGGTGGAGCCTGGGTCGTCGATCGGCGAACCACCATGGGCGAGGTTCGCCGCCCAAACGAAGGCCTGGCCTTTCTTCAGCAGGGCTCGGGTCCTCGGCAAGCCGCTCTCGGCTATGGCCTCGGCATAGCGCGGCACATAGGTCGCCTCGTAGTCCGAATAGTTTGGCGTCGGGGAGTTCACGCCCGCAGCACGCATGGTCATGACCGGGAGCTTGTGACTGCCCGGATGATAGATGAGCGGCCCGGCGCCGGGTTGCACATCCTCCAGCGCGATCCAGACCCCGCACATGAACCGCTCGGGATCGGCGTGGAAGTGGATTGCGTCGGAGTGGATCGATTGCTGGCTTCCCTGGCGGAAGTTCAGCGTCTGAAACGGAAAAGGATCTCGGCCGTAGGCCGCGCGCAGCAGGCGGCGCATGGGTGGCCAGCTGGCCAGATGGCGCACCGCGGACGAGCGACGCCACGCGTCCTGCACTCGCGTGATCCCAGGCGTGAAGTAGGGCTCGGTCTCGGCGACGGCCTGGTCGCAAAGCGCCCGCGCCTTCTCGCCCAGGTCGACGACGGCCACGCCATCACGGGCCATGTCGCCGATGAACCGCACCGTGGTGGCGTCGAAGGCCGAGCGCTCCAGATAGGCGTCCAGGTGTTCGGACTCGAACCATGGAACCGTCGGCTTGGAGCCGCGCAGGGCGGTCAGGACACTCAATCGAATCTCCAGGCTGCAGGTCGTGCGTGTATCGATATCGGACTACACGCGCAGCCCCGCCTAGGTCACGCGATCTTGGCCGCGATCTGCTCGGCCAGGACCCTGAGTTCGCCCATGTCGGCCATGCCGCCGCCGGCGTGGCGGCCGAGCGGCACGCCTTCCCAGCGCGGGATGATGTGGACATGCAGGTGGTAGACGGTCTGGCCCGACGCCGCGCCGTTGAACTGGCTGACCATGATCCCGTCGGGATTGAGCGCGGCGCGGACCGCGCGGGCGACCCGCTGCACGCCCTGGATCAGGGTCGCCAGCACCTGCGGCTCCTCCTCCAGCAGGTTGCGCGCATGGGAATGCTTGGGGATCACCAGCACGTGGCCCTTGGACTGCGGGAAGACATCCATGAAGGCGAAGACGTGTTCATCCTCGAACACGCGCACGCAAGGCGCCTCGCCGCGCAGGATCTTGGCGAAGATGTTGCCGTCGTCGTAGGTCCCGTCCAAGCTCATGGCGTCGTTCTCCCTGGTGGGAGCGTCGTACACGAAGGACGCCCGCCATGGGAACCAGCCGAGGCACCCCCACCGGGCTGACCGCGCGCCAGGAGAAGTGGTTCGCCTCGGTCCGCGCGAGCCTGGAGCGCGACACCGGCAAGACCCTGGACGAATGGGTCGCCATCGCCCGCACCTGCCCGGAGACCAAGCCCAAGGCCCGCAACGACTGGCTGCGCGAGCATCATGGGCTGGGCGTCAACCGCGCCGCCCACGTGCTGTCGGTGGCCTTCCCGTCGGAGGATCGCTGGGATGAGCCCGACAACCTGCGCGCCAAGCTCTGGACCGATCCGGCCGCCACCGCGATCTTCGAGGCGGTGGAGGCGGCGATCCTGGGCGGCTTCGATCCCGTCGTCGTCGGCCAGCGCAAGGGCTTCACCGGCTTTTCCCGCGAGTTCCAGTTCGCCTCGATGCGCCCGCTGAAGGGCGGCCAGGTCGCCCTCGGACTCGCCGTGCCGGTCGAAGCCGACGCCCGCCTTGTCCCGCCGAAGAACGAGGGCTGGTCGGAACGGCTGAAATCGAAAGCGGTGCTGACATCGGCCGCCGAGGTGGACGACGGCCTCAAGGCGCTGCTGAAGCAGGCCTGGGAGAACTCCTAGCTCACGCCCCCTGGCGGAACGGGGAGTACTCCTCGGCCAGCCATTCCATCTCACCTTCCACGGCGGCTCGTTCACGGCGGACGAAGTCCTCGACGGCCCCCCTGAGGCGCGGGTCGGCGATGTAGTGGGCGGAGCGGACGGCGACCGGCAGGTAGCCGCGGGCGATCTTGTGCTGGCCCTGGGCGCCGGCCTCGACGCGGGCCAGACCGCGGCCGATGGCCCATTC
Source organism: uncultured Phenylobacterium sp. (assembly GCA_945952355.1). GTDB lineage: Bacteria > Pseudomonadota > Alphaproteobacteria > Caulobacterales > Caulobacteraceae > Phenylobacterium. Next base: position 3,720 of record CAMFIW010000179.1, read on the forward strand.
GATGGCCTGGTAGTAGCAGAGCTCGAAATGCAGGAACGGGATGTCCTCGAGGCAGCCCCAGTTGCGGCCATAGAGGCAGTCGTCGCCTATCAGGTTGAGCGCGCCCGCCACCCAGCGGCCGTGACGCTTGGCCATCACCAGCAGCACCCGGTCCGCCATCCGTTCGCCAAGCAGCGAGAAGAACAGGCGGTTGAGGTAGGGCCGGCCCCATTTGCGCGAGCCGGTGTCCATGTAGAAGGCGAAGAAGGCGTCCCAGTGATCCTCGGTGATGTCCGCGCCGGTCAGACAGAAGACCTCGACCTCGGCGAGCGCATCGCGGCGCTCACGGCGGATGGTCTTGCGGCGGCCCGACGAGAGCGCGCCGAGGAAGGCGTCGAAGTCGGCATAGCCCTGGTTCACCCAGTGATATTGCTGACCCTCGCGCAGGGCGAGCCCCTGCCCGCCCATCCAGGCCCACTCGTCCTCGGTCGGGAAATTGACGTGGAACGACGAGGCCTCGTAGCGCTCGCACAGCGCGACCGCCCCACCGAGCAGGATGCGGCGGGCCTCTTCGACGTCGACGTCGGGCCGCACGAGCAGCCGCGGGCCGGTGGCCGGGGTGAACGGCGCGGCGCTCAACAGCTTCGGGTAATAGGCGCCCCCCGCCCGCTCATAGGCGTCGGCCCAGGCGTGGTCGAAGATGTATTCGCCCTGGCTGTGGGACTTCAGATAGAGCGGCATGACCGCCGCGACCTCGCCGGCGTCGTCCGTCACCGACAGATGCTGCGGCCCCCAGCCCTGGCGCTCGACCGCGCAGTTCGATTCCTCGGCGGCGCTGAGGAAGTCGTAGAGCACGAAGGGGTTGCCGTGATGCGCGGCGCAGGCGTCCCAGCCGGCCCGCCCGATCTCCGCGATGCGGCGGCTGACCTGGACCGCCGGCTTCAAGCTCACGCGTGGAAACCCTCGAAGATGAGGTTGTCGCAATGCGGCTTGAGATCGTCCCACTGACCGGGATCGCGCACGGTCCAGGCCACCACCGGCATGCCCTTCGCCCGATGCGCCGTCACCCGCGGATCGGCCACCATGTCGGTGCTCATGGCCAGAAAGTGGGGCCGGGCGATCTCCACATGCTCCAGGCGCGCGAACGACCTGCGCTGTTCGGCCGACAAATGCGGTGTGTCCTCGCTCCAGGCGTAGCTGTCGAGGCCGCGCAGCACGCCTGGGAACCGGTCGGCGAACCAAGCATGGCTGTACGGGTTGAAGCCGATCACGCAGACCGGACCGTTGTGGTCGATCAGGATCTCATGGACGCGCTGCTCCAGCGGCCCGACCTCTCCAAAGGCCGTCTTGAGTTCGATATGGACCATCGCACGATGGCCGATCAGGGCGAGGGTCTCCAGCAGGGTCGGGATACGCTCGTCGCCGCCCTTGAGCCGCAGCTCGGCCAGATCGGCGGCCGTACGGTCCTTGACCCTGCCCTCGGCCCCGGTCATCCGCTTCAGCGAATAGTCGTGAAACACCACTGCTTCGCCGTCGGCTGACAGGTGGACGTCGAGTTCGACGCCATAGCCGGCCTGGCATGCGGCCTGGAAGGCGCCCAGCGAATTCTCCGGCGCCCCGTCCGGCGTCCACAGGCCGCGGTGCGCCACCGGCGGATGGAACAGGAGATCCCAGGCCTCGCCGAACGACTGCTTCACCGGACTTCCACCACCGCGTCGACCTCGACCGCGAAGTTCAGCGGCAGGCGGTAGACCCCCACGGCGGAACGGGCGTGCTTGCCAGCGTCGCCGAAGGCCAGGACCATGACGTCCGAGCAGCCATTCACGACCTGGGGAATGTCGAAGAAGTTCGGCCCGGCCTGGACGAAGCCGCCCAGCTTGACCACCCGCACGATGCGATCGAGGTCGCCGTCGCAGGCGGCCCGCATCTGGGCGAGCAGGTTGATCCCACAGGTCCGCGCCGCGGCCTTGGCGGTCTCGGCGTCCACGTCCTCGCCGACCACGCCCTTAACCCCGCCCGCGGCGTCGACCGACACCTGACCGGAAATGTGGACGAGGTTCCCGGCCCGGACGAACGGCACATAGTTGGCCACGGGCGGATTGGGTTGCGGCAGGGTGATGCCGGCGGCGGCGAGGCGGTCTTCGACTTGGGACATGGCCGAAGGTCTAGCCTTCAACCCGGAAAAGGAAAAGGCCCGGACCGCTTCCGGTCCGGGCCTTCTCGATTCGGGCGCCTGAGAGAAGGAGAAGGCGCCCGGAACTGCCCGGTTCTAGCGGGCGGCTTGCAGGCGCTCGACGGTCGCGGTGACGCGCTCGTTCAGCGGCTTCAGGCTGTCCTTCATCGAGGCCGAAACGATCTCCGAGGCCTTGCTGACCTGGGCGATGTAGGCTTCCAGGGCCGACTTGGCGAAGCCGGTCTGCAGCTCGACGACTTCCTGCACGCTCTTGGCGCCCGAGAGCGACTTGGCGGCGGCGACCTGGTTTTCCATCGCGGCCTTCGAGTAGGCGATGGTCTCGGCGCCCAGAGCTTCGGCGCCCTTGGCGGCGGCGGTCACCGAGGCGATGACCGCTTCCAGGTTCTTCTTGGAATAGGCGTTCACTTCGTTGAGGCCGGCCAGCGACTTCTCGACGGCGTCCTTGAACGCCTGGTTGCCGGCGGTGGTGAACTGTTCGACGGTGGACTTCAC
>CAMFIW010000180.1 GCA_945952355.1 uncultured Phenylobacterium sp.
CAGCGCGACCTGGAATTCATCGCGGCGATCGTCGCGGCCTGCGCGGCGGGAGCCGACCTCGCCACGCTTTCTCGCATCGCGTCCCCCGGACTCGGCCCCCTCGCCGAGCCCGACACGGCCGAGTTCGCCGCCATGCACCCCACCATGGTCGGCGGCGGCGCCGCAGGCTTCACCGGTTCGTTTGTCTCCGGTGTCGCGCGCTAAGCCGGCGCCCAGCTCCAGCCTCGCCGTCGCCCCGGCGGCGAGGCTGGAGCCCCTCGCGTTCGAGCGCCGACACCGATGACGGGCGGCGAGGCCCTCGCCATCGTGCTTCTGGTCGAGCGCGACGCGGTGCAGCGCGAAGACCTGAGGTGGACCCTGATCGAGGCCGGCTTCGCGGTCCTGGCCGCCCCGGACCCGGCGGCAGGCCTGGCGATCTTCCGCCGCCATCCGGATATCGACCTGCTGGTCGCCGAGGATGGGCCGGCGATCGCGGTGGGGCCGTCCAGGTGACGCCCAAGCCTTACCTGCCCTGCAGTGTCGTCGAGATGGTGCGAAGCGCCCTGGCCTAGTCGGCCGGCAGGGTTCGAGCCCATCTGGTGAGGATATCGGCAAATCGCGGCGGATCAGCCGCGTGCATGCTGTGGGCGGCATCCGGAGCCGAAACCAGTTCGAACGGTTGGCTTGCGCCCGTGACCAGCTCGCGCACCTTCTCCACCTGGAAATCCGAGATCGCACCGAACAGCGAGCCGCTGACAGGGTCGACCATGCGCATGTGGTGGGTGAGGAGCATGGGTGTACGTACCTGGGCGAGCATGCGGTGGTGCGGACAGTTGAGCGCCACCGTGCCTTCGCTGAAGGCGCGGCCCCATTCGGGATCGTATTCCTTGAGGTTCTGTGACGGGGCGACGGCTTGGGACAGGAAACGGTTGGCGGGATAGGTGTCCCGGGCGCGCGCGGCCTGCAGGCCCTCCCAATCGCCGATCGACCACTGGTCGCCCAGATAGCGAGCCATCAGCTCGAAGATCGGCCCGGCGGCCTGGCGGATCGAATGACCATAGAGAGGGTTGAATTCCGAGGTGAAGAAGGGTGGATCCTCGCAATGGACGCCCCGCACCTGGCCCGGCATGGCGAACGCCGAGAGCCAGGCGGCCAGAACGCCCCCGGAGGAATTGCCGCTCACGATTACCGGCCGGCGGACGGCGAGCGCGATGAACCGCACGAGGTCGTTGCCCATGGTGTTCAGCGAATAGCGGCCTGGCGTGCGGGTGGTCCGACCCTGGCCGCGCAGGTCGACGGCGAACACCTGGAAATACGGGGCGAGGAGGCCGATGGCGATCTCAAAGCCCCACCAGGACTCCGTCTGGCCTGGGATCAGCAGCAGGGCCGGCCTGTCCGCATCGCCGACCACGACGTGGTTCATCCGCACCTCGCCCAGGTCGATGGTCCGCTCCTCGTAGGCGCGGGGCGCGTAGGTCACGTCCGGGTCCGCCATCACGCACTCCCCAATGTCGCTCGCGGCGTTCGCCGCCGCCCAATTTGACGATATCGTCATCTAATTTGGTGTCAATCCGGGCTTCTGTGGCGCGCGCCGGGCCGCTCGCGGCCCGCGGCCGTTCAAGCCCGCAAGGCCGCCAGCCTGGGGAACACCCGCTCGGCGTTCTCGTGGGCGATGGCGCGCAGGTCGGCCTCGCTGAGACCGCTTTCGCCGAGCTGGCGGATATTGCGCGCCACGCCGATTTCCGGGGTGAACGGCCAGTCGCTGCCGAACAGGACCTGAGTGATGGGCGCCAGCCGCAGCAGGCCCGCCAGAGGGACGGGATGGGCCGAGAGGGCGACGTCGTAGTAGAGCCTGGCCAGGGTCTCGAAGACCTCCTGTTCGGAGGCCGGCCGCGGATCGAGGATCGGCAAGTTGGCGAACGCCGCGATACGCGCCACCAAGGCCGGCAAGGCGGCCCCGGCGTGCGGCACGATCACCTTGATGTCTGGGTGGGCCTGCAGGGTGCGCGAATAGAGCAGGTCCACCAAGGTGCGGGTGGTGTCCAGCGGAAACTCCAGCAACGGCGCGGGGCGGCCGAGTGCCAGCGCCTCGAAGCAGGCGGGGCTGGTGGGATGCAGGAAGAGCGCCGCTTTGCGTCGGTCGAGCTCGGCGAAGATCGGCGCGAAATCGGGCGCGCCGAGATAGGCGCCGTCGATGTTGGTCTCGAGGATCACGCCGTCGACGCCCAATTGATCGAACGCGAAGCGGATCTCGGCGAGCGAGGCCTCGACGTCCGGCATAGGCAAGCTCGCGAAGAAGCCGAACCGGCCCGGATGTGCGGACATGAGGCCCGCGCCGGCGGCATTGATCTCCCGGACCAGGCTCGGACGCAGGGGCGGCGCCAGGAAATGGGTCGAGGGCGAGGACAGCGAGACCATGGCCGTCGCGATCTGCTGGCGATCCATCATCTCGAGCGCCGCTTCGACGCTCCAGGCCGGGACCGGAAAGCCGCCGTCGAGGGTCTTGAGGCCCGCCTTGGCGAGGGCGTCCGCATAGACCGGCGGCAGGAAATGGGAATGGACATCGATGCGTCCGCAGTCGCAACCGCCGTAAAGGGTCCCAGCCTCGGCCATGTCGTTGCTCCCTGGCTCGCCTGACGTCAAAGTCAACTCATCCGGGCGGGTCAATTGCCAGCCTGACGCCCCTTGCCAACGACGGGAGATTCGTACAATCTGACCATATCGTCAACTAGAGCCCCAAAGATGAGCGTCATCAAGATCGAGGACGTCGCCCACGTCCGGTTCCGCGCCCCGGATCTCGCGCGGATGCGGGCCTTCGTCGAAGATTTCGGCCTGTCGGTGGTCGATGACAGCGCCGGGCGCCTCGTCGCGCGTGGGTCCGGCCCCGTCCCTGTCGTCCATGTCACCGAGCTAGGCGAGGCGGGCTTCATCGGCCTGGCCTTCCGGGCCGAGAGCCTGGAGGACCTGGATCGGCTTGCGGCGTCGGAAGGCTTGGCGGTCGTGGACAGCGACCTGCCGGGGGGCGGTCGTATGGTCACCCTGAACGACCCCGACGGCCATCGCGTCGACGTTGTCGCCGGCCAGGCCCACGCGTCGCCGCTCGCCACCGAGGCCAGCCCGCCATGGAACAGGGCCGGCGCCCATGATCGCCTGCGGGCCACAAAGCGCATCGCGCCTGGCGCGGCCCATGTGGTGCGCCTGGGCCACGTGGTGCTGAACGTCTCGGACTTCCGCGCCTCCGAGCGTTGGTACAAGGACCGCTTCGGTTTCATCACCTCCGACGAGATCCAGGTCGCGCCGGAATTCTCGATCGGCGCCTTCCTGCGTTGCGACCGGGGCGACACGCCCACCGACCACCACACGCTCTTCCTGCTGCAGGGTCCGAAGGGGCCCGGTTTCAACCACGCCGCCTACGAGGTCAGCGACCTGGACGACCTGATGCGCGGCCACCAGCGGCTGAAGGACGCCGGCCGCGACGCCGAATGGGGCGTGGGCCGCCACGTGCTCGGCAGCCAGGTGTTCGACTACTGGCGCGACCCCTGGGGCCACACCCTGGAACACTGGACCGACGGCGACCTGTTCACCGCCGACGACGGCTCCAACATCTCCAACCTGCAGGAGCTGCTGGGCGTCCAGTGGGGCCCGCAAATGCCCCCGACGATGGGCTGAGGACCAAGGCCATGAAACTCGCCACCTTCGAAGCGGGCGCCGCCCCGCAGCTCGGCGCCGTGGTCGCCGACCGCATCGTGCCGCTGAACGCCGCCGCGCCGGGCCTTCCCGCCGAGATGATCGGCTTGATCGCCGCCTGGCCGCAGGTCGAGGCGCAGGTTCGCCAGATCGCCGAGGCCGGCGTTGGCGCGCTGGCCCTGGACGGCGTGCGCCTGCTGGCCCCCATCCGCCGTCCCGGCAAGATCATGGCGATCGGCCTGAACTATGCCGACCACATCGCCGAGAGCAATCTTGGCACGCCGGAACACCAGATCTGGTTCTCCAAGGCCTCGACAGCGGCCAACGGACCCTATGACGCCATCCAGGTGCCGAAGGTCTCCCAGGCGCTGGACTACGAGGCCGAGCTGGTCGCGGTGATCGGCCAGGGCGGCCGGCACATCGGCAAGGCAGAGGCCGCAGGCGCGATCTTCGGCTATTGCTGCGGCAACGACGCCACCGAGCGCGCCTGGCAGCACCGGACGCCGCAATGGGTGGTCGGAAAGTCGTTCGACACCCATGCTCCGTTCGGCCCGTGGATCACCACGGCCGACGAGGTGCCGGACCCGCACGCGCTTTCGCTGCGCTGCCTGGTGAACGGCGAGGTGCGGCAAGAGTCCAACACCCGCCATCTGGTGTTCAACGTCTGGGACCAGATCGAGCATCTGAGCCAGGCCATGACGCTGGAGCCCGGCGACCTGATCTATACCGGCACGCCGGGCGGTATCGGCGCGGCCATGAAACCCATGCGCTTCCTGAAAGACGGCGACCGGGTGCGTGTCGAGATCGAAGGCCTTGGCGCCCTCGACAATCCCTGCGCCAACGAGGCCTGAAATGGGACGGGACGGTTTCGACGCCGAGGTGCTGGTCGTGGGATTGGGACCGGTGGGCTCGACGCTCACCGCCCTGCTCGCCCAGCGCGGCGTGAACGTGATCGCCATCGAGCGGGACGCAACGATCTATCCCCTGCCCCGCGCGGTGCACTTCGATCACGAGATCATGCGGCTGTTCCAGCAGATGGGCGTGGCGGACGAGGTCGCACGGCACACACGTCCCCTTCCGACCTACGAGTTCCGCGCGGCGGACGGCGGCCTGCTGATGAGCCTCCCGCCCTCGCGGGAGACACCGTCCGGCTGGGGACCAGGCTATATGTTCCATCAGCCGAGCCTGGAGGGCGTGCTGCGCGACCTGGTCGCAAGCCTGCCGAGCGCCGAGGCCCGGCGCGGCGTGAAGCTGGAACGATTCGTCCAGGACGCCGACGGCGTGACCGCCGAGATTTCGGGACCCGAAGGCGCCCAGACACTGCGCGCGCGCTACATCGTCGGCTGCGACGGGGCGTGGAGCCCGGTGCGCGAGGCCGTGGGTGGCGGCCTGTCGGACTATCAGTTCGACGAGCCCTGGCTGGTGGTCGATGTGAGGGTTCCCGAGGGCGCGCGCACGCCCGAGGTCAATATCCAGGTCTGCGATCCCGCAAGACCGACCACCTGCGTGCTGAGCGGGCCGGGTCGGCATCGCTGGGAATTCATGCTTCTGCCGGGCGAGAGCCCCGAGGCCATGCTCGACGCCGGGGTCGTCGCCGACCTGATTGCGCCCTGGGGCTGCGGTCCGGTCGAGGTCGAGCGCATGGCGGTCTACCGGTTCCATGGCCTGGTCGCGAACCGCTGGCGGGCGGGCCGTGCGTTGATCGCCGGGGACGCGGCCCATCAGACGCCGCCCTTCGCCGGCCAGGGCATGTGTTCGGGCCTGCGCGACGCGGCCAACCTGGCCTGGAAGCTGGAGGCCGTTCTGGCCGGGCGAGCGGTCGAGAGCCTGCTCGATACCTATCAGGCCGAGCGGGAGCCGCATGTGCGCGCCGCCATCGAGCTCGCGATCGGCATGGGGCGATTGGTCTGCACCCTGGACCCCGAAGCCGCCGCCCAGCGCGACGCTGCCATGCTGGCGGCCCGAGCATCGGGCGCTCCGCCCCTCCCTCCGATCCAAGCCCCAGCCTTCCCCGCGGGTTGCATCCTGACCGGCGCGACGGGCGCCGGGACCCTGTTCCCGCAGCCCAGCGTCGGCGACGGCGACAGCCGCATGCGTTTCGACGACATGCTGGGCGACAACGCCTGGCTGCTGAGCCGCAATGCCCCGCCGCAACCATGCGGGCTTCGCGTCCTGTCGCTGGACGCGCCGGCGTTGGCGGCCTTCAGGACCCCCTTGGCGGACTGGCTGGAGAAGTCCGGCGTCGAGGCCGTCCTCGTGCGACCGGACCGCTACATCTTCGGCGCCGGCGATCCCGGACGGCTGGCGTCGGCGTGGGCCGAAGCGCTCGCCCCGTCCGCCCGGGCGGTCTAGTTCGGACCCACGCTTCCCTCAACCGGCCGGCCCAGCCATCGTAGCCGGGCGACAGATTCCAAGGACAAATAGGCGAGCATGACGGCGGAACGAGGCAACCCCCGGTCGGAACGCACCAGAGCGGCCCTGATCGCGGCGGGCCGGCGGCTTTACAGCCAACGCCCCGTGGACGCTGTCACCGTCGACGACATCGTCCAGGCCGCCGCCGTCGGCAAGGGCAGCTTCTACAACCATTTCGCCGACCGCGACGCCCTGGTCCGCGCCATTTCCTCGGAGATCCGCGCGAACGTGGAGGCGGCGATCACACGCGCCAACGCCGAGGTGCAGGACCCCGCGCGCCGCATGGCGAGGGC
>CAMFIW010000181.1 GCA_945952355.1 uncultured Phenylobacterium sp.
GTCGGGCGGTCGGCCCGCAACGCCCCTTGCTCAGCCCCACGCCCGGCTGGCGGCGGCTGGCGGGGCGTTCCAGAAGGACGAGGTGATCATCCGAGGGGTCAAGACCCGCGTCTGGAAGAACCTGCCGCCGTCGCTGCGCTCGATCGTGGAGTTGTCACGCGCCCACGGCGAGAAGGTTTTCCTGGTCTATGAGGACGAACGGGTCACCTATGAGGCTTTCTACCGCGCAGTCTCCGCGCTCGCCCGCAAGCTCGCCGCCGACGGGGTGAAGAAGGGCGACCGGGTCGCCGTGATCATGCGCAACCTGCCCGAATGGGTGGTCGCCTTCTATGCCGCCGCCTCGCTGGGCGCGATCGTCACGCCGTTGAACGCCTGGTGGACCGGGCCCGAGCTGGAATACGGCCTGACCGATTCCGGGACCAAGGTCGTACTGATGGACGCCGAGCGCTACGAGCGCATGGCCGAGCACATCCCGAACTGCGGCGACCTCGTGAAGGTCTATGTCAGTCGCGCCCGCGAGGAGATCGCCCATCCGCTTGTCGTGAAGCTCGAGGAGGCGATCGGCGGGGCTAGCGACTGGGCGAGTCTGCCGGACCAGCCGCTGCCGGCCGTCGACATCCTGCCGGACGACGACGCCACCATCTTCTACACCTCCGGCACGACCGGCCGACCGAAGGGCGCTCTGGCGACCCAGCGCGGGGTGAACTCCAACATCCTGGCCGCGGCGGTGGTCGGGGCGCGGGCCTTCCTGCGCCGGGGCGAACAGCCGCCGGCGGCCGACCCGGACGCGCCTCAACGCTCGGCCCTCCTGTCGGTGCCGTTCTTCCACGTGACAGGCTGTTTCGCGGTCCTGAACCCGACCATGGCCAGCGGCGGCAAGCTGGTGATGATGCACAAGTGGGACGTGATTCGCGCCTTCGAGCTGATCGAACGGGAACGGGTGCAACTGGCCGGCGGCGTGCCGACCATCGCCTGGCAGCTGATCGAGCATCCGCTGCGCAAGAACTACGACCTGTCCTCGCTCGAGGCCGTGTCGTACGGCGGCGCGCCGTCCGCGCCGGAGTTGGTGCGCAAGATCAGCGAGACTTTCCCGAAGTCCGCACCCGGGAACGGCTGGGGCATGACCGAGACCTGCGCCACCGTCACCAGCCACGGGGCCGAGGACTACGCCAACCGTCCGGATAGCTGCGGCCCGGCGGTGCCGGTCTCCGACCTGCAGATCCGCGATCCGGCCGACGGCAAGACCGTTCTGGCGACGAACGCGGTTGGCGAACTGTGGGCGCGGGGTCCGCAGGTCGTGAAGCTCTATTGGAACAAGCCTGAGGCCACCGCCCAGACCTTCGTCGACGGATGGGTGCGCACGGGCGACCTCGCCCGTGTCGACGAGGAGGGCTTCTGCTTCATTATCGACCGGGCCAAGGACATGCTGATCCGCGGCGGCGAGAACATCTACTGCATCGAGGTCGAGAACGTCCTCTACGACCATCCGGCGGTGATGGACGCGGCCCTGGTCGGCATCCCGCACCGGACCCTCGGCGAGGAGCCGGCCGCAGTCGTCACCCTGAAGCCCGGCGCCCATGCGACCGAGGAGGAGTTGCGCGGCTTCGTGGCCGAGCGGCTGGCGGCGTTCAAGGTGCCGGTGAAGGTGAAGTTCTGGCACGAAACCCTGCCACGGAACGCCAACGGCAAGATCCTCAAGAACGAGCTCAAGAAGCTGTTCGAGGAGGACAAGGCCGGCGCCTGATGGCGCGGCTGCGCGCAGACGCCCTGCTGGTCGCGCGCGGCCTGTTCGAAAGCCGCGCCAAGGCCCGGGCCGCCATCGATGCGGGCGGGGTCACGGCCGACGGCCGACCGGTCGCCAAGGCCTCGGAACTGGTCGAGGAGACCGCCGACTTGCTGGCCGAGCCGGCCCATCCCTGGGTCGGTCGGGGCGCGTTGAAGCTGGCGCGGGCGTTCGAACTGCAGGCGCTTGATGAAGACATCCCGGTGGTCGTCGATGTCGGAAGCTCGACCGGTGGCTTCGTCGAGGTCTGCCTCGTGCAGGGCGCGCGCAAGGTTTATGCGGTCGATGTGGGGCGTGGGCAACTGCATCCGAAGCTTCGCGCCGATCCGCGGGTCGTCTCGCTGGAGGGCGTGGATGCCCGCAGTCTCGACCACACCCTGATCCCGGAGCCGGTGGACCTGGTGGTCTGCGATGCGAGCTTCATCGGACTGGCCAAGGTGCTCCCGGCGGCCCTGGCCCTCGCGCGGGACGGCGCGCGGCTCGTCTGCCTGGTGAAGCCGCAGTTCGAGGTGGGGCCAGACAAGGTGGGCAAGGGCGGCCTGGTCACCGATCAAGACGACCTCGCTGGCGCAGTGGACGGCGTTGTCGCCTTCCTGCAAGCCGAGGGGTGGAGCGTCGAAGGTCAGGCCGATAGCCCGATCGCTGGTGGGGCAGGTCAGAAAGAATTCCTGTTGTGGGCGCGAAAGCTTCACGCTAAGGTTGGTTCCTGATTTGTTCGCGGGGGCGTGAACTTGAGAACCAAGACGATCTGGGCGGCGCTGATGCTGCCTCTGGCGGCGTGCGCGACGCCGAGCACGAGCGTGCCAACCATCGACGCCGGCGCAGCGAAGGCAGAAGCGCGCGAACAGGCCGAGTTTGTCATCAATCGGCGGCGCAGCGAGATGGAGCGGGTCTATCGCGTGGCCCAACGGCTGAGGACGGCCAATGCGGACCTGTGTCCCCGCAAGGGGGGCTGGATCGGCGTGGTGGCCGAGACCCAGTACGATTATGCCAAGGACATGCGCCCTGCGGCCATCGCCATTCTGGGCGTCGGGGAAGCGCCGAGGGTCACTCTGGTCTCGAAGGGCGGTCCCGCCGAGCGGGCGGGGCTGCGGGTGGGCGACGTGATCACCGACGTGAATGGCGAGGCTGTCGCGACGGGCGCCAAGGGCAGCCGCGACGTCGCGCGAAAGTTGAAGGCGCCGTCCGGCCAGACTGAAATTCGCATACGGGTCGAGCGGGATGGCGCTCCGCTCCAGATCGTCGCGGCGCCGGAGATGGTTTGCGCCTACGGTTTCTCCGTCGTCGATGGCGGCGAGGTCAACGCCTTCGCGGACGGGGACGATGTCTATATCTATCGTGGCATGCTGAAGCTGGTTGAGAGCGACGACGAACTTGCTCTCGTGCTGGGCCATGAGCTTGCTCACAACACCATGGGCCACGTTCAGAAGCAGCGTCAGAACGCGACGATCGGCATGCTGGGCGGCGCTCTGATCGACATTGCTGCGGCCGCTGGGGGCGCCAACACCAATGGGGAGTTCACCAAGATGGGGGGGCAACTCGGCGCGAAGGCCTTCTCCCAGGACTTCGAGTCCGAGGCGGACTATGTGGGCGTCTATCTGATGGTCCGCGCTGGCTACAGCATGCAGGGCGTCGAGCAGGTCTGGCGGCGCATGGCGGCGGAGGACCCGACGGCGATAAATCTGGGCCTTAGCCATCCGACCACGCCGGCGCGCTATCTGAACATAACCAACGCCCGCACCGAGATCCTGGCCAAGCAGGAGGCGGGCCAGCCGTTAGCGCCGACGCTCAAGCCCGTGAAATAGTCCAAGAAAAAGGGCCGCGTCCGAAGACGCGACCCCTGTCGACTGGTCCGATGTCGTGAACCCCCGGAACTAGTCGACGACTTGGTAACGGCCGTTCGAGTCCTGGCAGACGCGGACGAAGCGCTTCTGAACGCGGCCGTCGGGCAGGTAGATCGGGCTTTCCGCCAGGGTGCAGCCCGAGGCGTCGGCCGGACGTTCGGCGACCGGATAGGAGTTGCCGTAGCGGTCGTGGGCGGCGCGGTCGTCGTAGCGCGAGCGGTCGTATTCACGGCTGTAGTAGCCGTTGTCGTAGCTGTTCGAGCCGTAGTAGGCGCTGCCGCCGTTGTTGTAGTAGCCCTGGCGTGGCGGCGGCGGCGGCGGGGCGTCGCTGCTGCAGGCCGCCGAGTTCTTGCCGATCGTCGCGCCGGCCAGGGCGCCGGCCGCCGCGCCGAGCGCCGCGCCGCCGGTGCGGCCGCCATGGTGGGCGGCGAGGTTCGATCCGATGGCGGCCCCGGCCAGGGCGCCGATCACGCCGCCGGTGGTCGAGCGGGTCGTCGTGTCGCGCTTGCAGGGGTCATAGTAGTAGCCGCCGCGATTGTCGTAGCCGTCCTGGGCGGCGGCGAAGGTCGGAACGGCCAGGGCGCTCAGCGCCATGACGGCCGAGGCGGCGGTCAGGCTGGCCTTGGCGAGGTTGGAACGCAGGGTCATCGGAATCTCTCCTGGAAGCTCTGTTCGGTCAGGGTCAGCTGCGGCCGCTGGGGCGCCAGACCCCATCGCGATCGCGGCAGACCTCGAGGCTATGGTTGCGACCGTCGTACTGCTCTTCGATCCAACGGCAATTCTGACGGCTGTATCTGTCCTGAGAAATGCGTCGCGGGTAGGGCGCGCACTTCACGCTGTGCTTGCCGACCTGATGGCCGACGACGCCGCCCACCACGCCGCCAAGGATTGCGCCCTCGGCCTTATTGCCATGGCCGGCCACGGCGGCGCCGGCGAGGGCCCCGAGACCCGCGCCTGCAAGTGTGCCCTTGGTGGTGGCGTCCTTGCGTTGCTGGGCGCAGATGTCGCCCCGGCCATAGTCGTCGTAGCGCTGGGCGGCGGCGAACTGCGGAACCGACAGGCTGGCGGCCGCGCAGGCGCAGGCCAGGCTGTTGGCGAGCAGGGATTTCATCGGCGTCTTTCCTCGGTTGCGGCGCGATCGCCGCTGTTGACGCAAGTTCTGCCGGAATGAACCTGAACGGTCCTTGAACAGAATGCGCTCTGGTCGAGATGTCGGCCACGCCTTACACCCGTCGCGAGATGCGACATTCCCGCCGGCCCCCCGCGGCCCGATCCCCCCGACACGCCGCACCCGCCACCGGGCCCGCCGTCGAACTGGCTATCGAAGCCGTGGGCGGGGAGGGCGACGGCGTCGCCCCGGGGCCGGTCTATGTGCCGTTCAGCCTGCCGGGTGAGCGGGTCCTGGCGCGCGGCGCAGGCGAGCGGCGGGAACTGCAATCGGTGTTGGATGCCAGCCCCGAACGGGTGGAGCCGCCTTGCCCGCATTTCGGGACCTGCGGGGGCTGCGCCCTGCAGCACTGGGCCGCGGAGCCCTACCTTGCCTGGAAGGTGGAGCGTCTGCGCAGGACGCTCGCCCTGCAGCATCTTGAAGCCGAGATCCTGCCGCCGGTCGCCGCGCGGCCCGCCAGCCGTCGCCGGCTGGCTCTGCATGCGCGCAAGGGTGCGCGCGACAGTGCGCGGCTAGGCTTCAAGGAGCGGAAGTCCTGGTCGGTGGTGGACATCTCCCGCTGCCCGATCGCCGACCCGGCCCTGGAGGCGGCCCTGCCGGCCTTGCGGCGGCTGGCCGCGCCGCTGTTCGAGCATCACAAGTCCGCGCCAACCCTGCACGTGACCCTGACCGCCTCGGGCCTCGACATCGACATCACCGGCGTCGAGAGGAAGTCGGGCGGGCTGTCGGCCGATGCGCGCATGACCCTGGCCGAGGTGGCGGCCGGCGCCGAATTCGCGCGGGTGACGCTGGACGGGGAGGCGGCCTTCATGGCGCGCCAGCCCGTCGTGCGGCTGGGGCCGGCCACCGTCGCCCTGCCGGCCGGGGCCTTCCTGCAGGCGACGCGGGAGACCGAGGCGGCCATGACCGCCTTCGCGGCCGAGGCCTGCTCCGGGGCGGGACGGATCGCCGATCTCTACTGTGGCGTGGGCACCTTCACCTTCGCGCTCGCGGCCATCGCCCCCGTGCTGGCGGCGGAGGGCTCCGCGCCCGCCATCGCCGCCCTGAAGGCGGCGTTGGCCACGGCGCCGGGCCTGAAGGGCGTGACCGCCGAGACGCGCGACCTGGTCCGCCGGCCGGTGCTGGCCGAGGACCTGCGGAAGATCGACGCGGTGGTGTTCGACCCGCCGCGCGCCGGCGCCGCCGAACAGACCGCGGAGATCGCGCGTTCGGGCGCGAGCCGGGTGGTCGGCGTGTCGTGCAATCCGGCCACCTTCGCGCGGGACGCGCGGGCGTTGGTGGAGGCGGGCTTCCGGCTGGAGCGCGTGCTTCCTGTGGACCAGTTCCTATGGTCGCCGCACATCGAGCTGGTGGGCGTGTTCTCTCGGTAGGGGGCGTTGCCGGCCGCCGGCGCGGTGAGTGGCGGGGAGGCGGCTCTTCCCGGCCGAAATCACCACACGATCCGTCAGCCGGAATCAATGACTGCAATCGACCGAGCCTGTGTAAAAACTCCTAAGGTCGATAATTTCGCGCAAGATTCTACCGATAATCAGCTCACTTTGACCAGACACATCAAGGA
>CAMFIW010000182.1 GCA_945952355.1 uncultured Phenylobacterium sp.
GCCGGATCTCGGGGAAACGCTCGAAATAGGTGTCGATGAAGGCCTGCGCCTCGGGCGCGTCGACCAGCTTGCGGAACGCGGCCTTCACGGCGGCGGTCGCCTTGGCGTGGGGGAGTTTGCTCATGACGCGATCCTGGGCTGGCTCAAGGGGAGTCCGGCGTCGGATGCGAGAACGCCGCCGGAGGAGAGAGTCCGGCGGCGCGTTGTCCCGCCTTTGGGGGGAGGCGGAACGCTCGGTGCTCGCAGCGTCCGGGGGCTGAGATGACGGACGCTTCGATCTCGGGGCGTGCCCGAGCCAGACTTAGATAGGTATCGACGAACCAAGTTGAAGACCCTTGGTGTTGCAGAATTTCACGCTTGCGTGACGCGAGAGGAGGGTTTGCTTTCCGGCTTCTCGTCCGCCGGCGACGGAACCTTGCGATCGCGAAGCTTACCGGGCTCGCCATCGGCGGACAGCAGCACCGCCACCCAGCGGGACCGGTCGAACTGGGCGCAGACCACCATGATGATGACGGTGAGCGGCGTGGACAGGAACATGCCGGCGACGCCCCAGACGGCCCCCCAGAAGGCGAGGCTGAGCAGCACCACGACTGGGTCGATATTGAGGCTCTCGCCTTGCATGCGCGGCAGGACGACGTTGCCGACCACCATGTGGGTGCTCTGCAGGACGCTCACCAGAACGACGGCCTGCCACAGGGTGGGGAACTGGATGAGCGCGAAGACGGTCGGCGCCAGGATGCCCACCGCGCCGCCGACGATCGGGATGTAGGCGGCGATGAAGATCAGGAACGCCCAGAAGATCGCGTTGTCGAGGCCGACGATCATCATGACTGCGCAGGACACGCCGGCGATCATCAGGCCGGTGACCGTCTGGACCCAAAGATACTGCTCGACCCCGTCGCGGATGCGCAGGAACGCCTCCATGGCGCCCCGGCGGCCTTCGCGCGTCTGCGAGATGCCGATCAGTTTGCGCTCGAAGCTGCGCCGCGACGCCAGGATGAAGCCCAGATAGATCAGGATGAAGACGGCGTTGGAGGCGAAATTCTGGAAGCCTTTCGCCACGTCGCCCAGGTACCTGCTGGGGTTCAGCCGGGTCAGCAGTTCGTCGATGGTCGGCACGCTCTGGGCGTGCGCAAGGCCCGCGGCCTTGGCGATCAGGTCGTTGAGACGCGGCGTGTAGGTGATCAGCTTGGTCGCGAAGCTGGTGGCGTTGTCGGCGATGACGAACAGCGAGACCCCGAACAGCAGCAGGGACAGCACGATGGCCACCGGCAGGGCGGCGCGCTTCGAGAGCCAGGGCAGGCGCTTCTCGAGGACCCGGGCGAAGCCGTCGATGACGATGGCCAGGAACAGCGCCATGGCCGGTGGGGTCAGTATTTCAGCGCCCCAGGACAGGGCCGCGCCGCCGGCGACCAGGGTAAGGATCACCAGGCAGGTGCGTTCGACCTGGCCGGGTTGCGCGTCGGAGGATCGGCCGGAGGGTTTTGCGGGCATCGGGTCGCGGTCTTGGCTTCGCGCCGACTGTCGGTCTGGCGACCTGCGGCGTCAATGCGCGCCAGTTTTAGAGGGTGTCGGCGGAGATTTCGCTGCGTTCTTGCAAAAATACGGACGGGGTTCGGCAAGGTCGGGCCGAAAAGCCCAGGTTCTGCGAAACATTCGTGGCGGTGGTGGCGAGGCGCCGCCCGGCCCGCTAGCGTGGCGGGACAATTGCAAGCAAGGAAGATTCCATGGCTGACGACGGCGTGCTGATCGGCTTCTCCGACCATCCCGAGATGCTGCGGCTCGACCGCGCCAACCGTCACGGCCTGGTGGCCGGCGCCACGGGGACCGGAAAGACGGTCACGTTGCAGAGCCTGGCCCAGGGCTTCTCCGACGCCGGCGTCCCGGTCTTCGCCGCCGATGTGAAGGGCGATCTCTCCGGAATCTCCGCCGCCGGCGCCCCCAACGAGAAGATGCTGGCCCGAGCCAAGGCGATGAACCTCGAACTGCATCCGGTCGGCGCCCCGGTGGTGTTCTGGGACCTGTTCGGCGCCGAAGGCCACCCGATCCGCGCCACGGTGTCGGAGATGGGCGCGATCCTGCTTTCGCGGATGCTCGATCTCAACGACGTGCAGGAGGGCGTGCTCAGCGTGGTGTTCCGCGCCGCCGACGACGAGGGCCTGCTGCTGCTCGACATGAAGGACCTGCAGGCGGCCCTGACCTTCGCCTCCGACCACGCATCGGAGCTGGGCGCGAAGTACGGCAACGTCTCCCCGGCTACGGTGGCGACGATCCAGCGCAAGCTCCTGGTTCTGGAAGACCAGGGCGGCGACAAGCTGTTCGGCGAGCCAGCCCTGTCCCTGAACGACCTGATGCGGACCGACGGTTCCGGGCGCGGCTACGTCAACCTGCTCGCCGCCGACAAGCTGATCGCCTCGCCCCAACTCTACGCGACCTTTCTCCTGTGGCTGATGAGCGAGCTGTTCGAGGAACTGCCCGAGGTGGGCGATCCCGAGAAGCCGCGCCTGGTCTTCTTCTTCGACGAGGCGCACCTCCTGTTCCGCGACGCGCCGAAGCCGCTGCTGGAGAAGGTCGAGCAGGTCGTCCGCCTGATCCGCTCCAAGGGCGTTGGCATCTATTTCGTCACCCAGAACCCGGCCGACATTCCGGAGACGGTGCTGGGCCAGCTCGGCAACCGGGTCGAACACGCCCTGCGGGCCTACACCCCGGTGGAACAGCGCGGGCTGCGGGCCGCCGCCGACAGCTTCCGTTCCAATCCGGCCTTCGACACCGCCGAGGCGATCCAGGCCCTTGGCGTCGGCGAGGCCCTGGTCTCGGTGCTGGACGAGAGGGGCGCGCCGACCATGGTCCAGAAGACCCTGATCCGGCCGCCCAATTCGCGCATCGGGCCGATCAGCCCGGCGGAGCGCGCCCAGTTCATGGCCCAGAGCCCGGTGCGCGGCCTCTATGACCAGATCCAGGATCGAGAATCGGCCTACGAGACCCTACAGGCGCGGGCCCAGGCGGCGCAGGCCGCGGCGGCCCAAACCCAGGCGCAGGTCGCCCAGCAGAAGGCGCAGCCTCGCGCCTCGAATCGCCAGTCCATGGCCGAGACCTTCGCCAAGCAATTGCTGCGCACCGTGGCCTCGACCGCGGGCCGCGAGATCATGCGAGGAATTCTGGGTAGCCTGAAGCGGCGCTAGGCCGCGGCATCCGCCAGGGCGTCGCGGACCGCGACGGCCAGCTGCTCGGCCCGGAACGGTTTGCGAAGCACGGGCCAGTCGACCTCGCCCGCGCCCTCGACGAAACGCTCACCGGCGTAGCCCGTGGTCAGCAAGATCGGCAGGCCTGGATGGGAGGCCCGCGCCAGCCGGGCGAGATCGACACCGCTCATGCCGCCGGGCATGACGATGTCCGACAGCAGCAGGTCGAAGGCCTCGCCCGTTTCGAGCCGGCGCAGGGCCGCGGGCGCATCCGCTTCTGCGGCGACCCGGCATCCCAGGTCGGCCAGCAGGCTCTCGGTGACCGCACGCACCGCCGAGTCGTCCTCGACCAGCAGCACCCGAGCGCCGCGGACGGCGTCGGCGCCGAGGACCTCGACCGGCGCGACCTCGACCGGTGCGGGCTCCTCGGCGGCCGGGACCAGCAGGGTGACGGTTGCGCCCTCGCCCGGGCGGCTGTCGATCGTGGCCGCGCCTCCCGCCTGGCGGATGAAGCCGTAGACCTGGGCAAGGCCCAGGCCCGTGCCCTTGCCCACCTCCTTGGTGGTGAAGAACGGTTCAAAGGCGCGCGCCAGCACCTCGGGAGTCATGCCGGGGCCGGTGTCGGACACCGAGACCGCCACATAGTCGCCGGGCGCGGCGTCCTGGACCTCGCCGGCCTCCAGGCGCCGCCGCGTGGCGCGGATCTCGATGCGTCCCTTGCCGCCCCCGGCGTCGGCGGCGTTGACCACGAGGTTCAGCAGCGCGGCCTCGAACTGGGCCGGGTCCAGCCGGCTGGCGCCGATGTCCGGATCGCAGGACACGGCAAGCTCGACGCCCTCGTCCACGGCGCGGCGGACCAGGGGTTCGATCTGTTGGATCAGAGCGCCCACCGCGACGATCTCGGGCTTCAGTTCCTGGCGGCGCGAGAAGGCGAGCAGCTGCCGCGTCAGGCGTTCGCCCCGCCGCCCCGCCGCCATGGCCGCCTCGGCCAGCCGCTTTACCCGCGCCGTGTCGGTGGGCGAGCTCAGGATCATGTCTAGACCGCCGATCACCACGGTCAGCAGGTTGTTGAAGTCGTGCGCGACGCCGCCGGTCAGCCGCCCGACCGTCTCCAGCCGCTGGGCCTGGGCGAGCGCGGCCTCGGCCTGGGCGCGCTCCTCGAGGCTCGCCTCCAACTCGCGTGTCCGCTCCGCCACCCGGACCTCGAGGTCGCGGCGCGCCTCGACGATCTCGGTGATATCCGAGGACGAGCCGAACCAGCGGCGGATCGACCCGTCGTCCTCCCGCACGGCGGAGGCGCGGCCGTTGAACCACCGCCACACGCCGTCGTGCCGCCGGATTCGATATTCCACGTCGAACGGCAGACCGCCGCGCACCGCCTGCGCCCAGGCCTGCTGGACCACGTCGCGGTCCTGCGGATGCACGGCTTCCAACCAGCCTTCGCCCCGATGCTGCTCGGCGGGCGCACCCGTATAGTCGACCCACTGCGGGCTCAGATAGTCGCAGAACCCGTCGGTGCGGTTGGACCATAGGAGCTGGGGCAGGGAATCGACCAGGGCGCGGATCCGCGCCTCGCCCTGGCGCAGCGCCGTCTCGGCCGTTCGCCGGTCGGTGATGTCGATGCAGGAGCCGACATAGCCCAGGAACTGGCCCTCGGCGTCGAAGCTGGGCGCGGCGGATTCGTCCAGCCAGCGGTACTGTCCGTCATGGCGGCGGATGCGGTATTCGATCCGGCCCGGCGCCTTCTGGTCGAAATGGTCCTGATAGGCCACCAGCAAGGGCTCGCGGTCGTCGGGGTGCACGTCGTCCAGCCAACCACGCCCCAGCTCCTGCTCCAGGGTGCGACCGGTGAAGGCGAGCCAGGAATCGTTGAACCAGGTCGCCCTCTGGTTGGGGCCGCTCATCCAGATCAGGACGGGCGCGGCGTTCGCGATCTGGCGGAACCGGTCGCGGCCCTCACGCGCCGCGGCTTCCGCCTCGCGCATGGCCGCCTCGGCGCGGCGTTGGCCGGTGATGTCGCGGAAGCTGACGGCCACGCCGTCGCCCAGACGCACGGCGCTCGATCGCATCCAGCGTTCGACGCCGTCGATGTCGCGCCGCACCTCTATGTCGTCCGGCGCGGGCTGCGTCAGGGCCGCCGTCATCCGCGCGATCATGGATTGGCCGGTGGCGTCCGGAAACACCTGCAGCACCCTGCGGCCCGTCAGGCGGTTCACGCCCGCGGGCCCGCTCCTGTCGGCCGCCGGGTTGGCGTAGGTCCAGACGAAGTCGACGATGACGCCGTTCTCGCGGATCGGCTCCATGATCACGAAAGCGTCGAGCGCGTGTTCCTGGAAGATTCGGAACCGTTCCTCGGCCGCGGCGCCGCGCCGGATCGCCAGGCGCATGCCCTTGGCGATCAGCACGGTCAGCAGCGCGGTGATGGAGAACATCGCCAGCTGCGATTGCTCGCGGGCCATGACCTCCGGCGCGCCGCCCTTCGGCAGCCACAGCGCCCAGATCACCGTGGCGCTCACCACGGCGGCCAGGCTCCCCCCGCGCACGCCGCCGACCAGGGCGGCGAACAGGATCGCGGGGTAGAAGATCATGAAGTTGGGTGGCTGGGCCATCACCAAGCCCGCCGCCTCCCGCAACGCGAACGCGGCGGCGACGGCGGCCAGGCCGGCCGCCGCTCCCACGCTGGGGCGCTCGATCGCTGTTGCGAACCGCTGCGCCCATTGTCCGATCATGTACGCAAGCCCCCGACCCTAGGGTTCCGTATGACACGGAACCCCCAATCGGGCGCAACGTAAAGCGGCGCCGTCCGTTCCGGCGCCGCCCTGGATCCGCCTAGCGCGGCGCCATCCGGATCGCGCCGTCGAGGCGGACGTCCTCGCCGTTGAAATAGCCGTTGGTGATCATGGTGAGCGCCAGCTGGGCGTATTCCTCGGCATTGCCTAGGCGCTTGGGGAACGGCACCGAGGCGGCCAGGCCCTGCTTCACCGGTTCCGGTGCGAACTGCATCAGCGGCGTGTTGAAGATGCCGGGCAGAATGGTGTTCACGCGGATGCCGTCGCCGGCCAGGTCGCGGGCGATGGGCAGGGTCATGCCGACCACGCCGCCCTTCGAGGCCTGTCTCTTATACACATCTGACGCTGCCGACGATATGCAGTGTGTAGA